>JAYUCX010000024.1:0-5187 GCA_043740145.1 Gammaproteobacteria bacterium | reverse complement strand
ATTGAGCCGGCGCTCGCGGCCTTTGATCGTTACGGTAAAGACATCGCCTGTGTCATCGTCGAGCCGGTGGCGGGCAATATGAATTGCGTGCCGCCGCTACCGGGATTTCTCGAAGGTTTGCGTAGCTTGTGTAACGAATACGGCAGCGTGTTGATTTTCGATGAAGTCATGACCGGCTTTCGCGTTGCCCTGGGCGGTGCGCAACGACTCTATAAAATCAGGCCGGATCTCACCACGCTCGGCAAGGTCATCGGTGGCGGACTGCCGGTCGCCGCCTTCGGCGGCCGTAAAGACATCATGCAGCACATCGCCCCGCTAGGGCCCGTTTACCAAGCCGGCACGCTGTCAGGGAACCCAGTGGCCGTCGCAGCGGGTCTTGCCACGCTCGATTTGATCTCTCAACCCGATTTCTTCTCCAAGCTCGGCGCAACAACAAAACGCTTAACCGATGGCCTCAACGAGTGCGCAAAAAAAGCTGGTGTTCCTCTAAGCGCTAATCAAGTCGGCGGCATGTTTGGACTATTCTTCACAAAAGAAAAAAATGTTCACAATTTTGCGCAAGTCATGGCCTGTGACGTGGAGCGTTTCAAAAAATTCTTCCACGGCATGCTGGAAGAGGGCATCTATCTCGCTCCTTCCGCCTTCGAAGCCGGCTTCGTCTCCGCCGCTCACGGCGACAATGAAATCGCCGCCACGCTGTCTGCAGCAGATCGGGTATTAACGAAGATATAGGAAGCCACGCAGACAGGATATCTGTTCATTTGAGTGGTTAGCCGAGGTTAGCTATGTTTGAACACCACACCCACCCGCTCTTGCCCTGGCCGGCGTTCGTCCGCCGGCTTATCCTCAGCACGGCCTCAGGCCTGCTGCTCGTTTCCATATCACTACTGGCGGGGGTACTCGGTTATCATCATTTCGAGCACATGCCTTGGGTGGATGCCTTTGCCAATGCGGCGATGATATTGTCCGGCATGGGTCCATTTGCTCCCATGCAGACCTTTGCGGGTAAGGTGTTCGCGGGTGTTTATGCGCTATACAGCGGCCTTGCGCTTATCATGATTGCGGCGATTCTTTTTGCGCCCATCATTCATCGCTTTCTTCACCGTTTTCATATCGAGTTCGACTCTGCGGAGCGCGGAGAGTCATAAACCTCCTACATGACTATTACTTCTTGCTTGGAGAAAACATGCGCGGCAGTATCTCGTCGCGGGCAATGAAGTGATGTAGCAGCGCCATCCCCACATGGCCACCCCAATAGATCCACACAAAGATGGAAATGAATTCGTGCAGTTCGCTCGCTGCGCCGGTGATCATAGTAAGCTTGCCGTCTTCAGGCATAAAAAAGAACAGCACGGCGCCCGTTGCGGCGATGCCGAGCACCGCTAATAAACCCAGTCCATGAATAAGGCCAGCGAGTTTGTCCTTGGGACCACCGGATGGCAGCCTTCCCTTGAAGATCTCGCGCAGACCTGTGGCCACTTCGGTGCGCCCCTCCCTGTTCCACCTGTTCCAAGGGAGCAGATGGCGTGCGCCATAACCTCCCAACCCCCACAGGCTCCATGCCCAATGCAGCAGGACGATGGCCAAAGCGGCCATGCCGAGCCATTCGTGTATGTCAAGCATGAACGCTTCAAAACCTGACAAAGGATGACCAGGCTCAGGCTTTTCAATAATCAAGCTATTGAACAATTGCAGTGTTACCGTAATGGCCAACCCGAAATGCAGAAAACGGGTGACCCAGTCCCACTGTTGGGGCATCGGCTTGTGCTGAGTGGTCATGAAAATCTCCTGTTAAATAGGGCGGGCAGTTTGCACTGCCCGCCCTATTCCGAACATACTTCTGATGGGATTACAGGGAATCTAAAGCTGAGTTTTCTGATTCAGTTTCGGAGTCATCGTTTTCCTCGGAGTCACTATCCGTAGAGTCTTGATCGTGCTTTTCGGACTCCAGTTTGCCTTTGTCGTCTGTGCTGTTGCTCTCAGTGTGTTTGTCGGTGTCGTGCTTCTCATTATGATTGGCAGCGTGGCTGGATTCGGCCTTTTCCGTCTCCTTACCTTTGCCATCGTCACTTGCAAATACCGCAGGTGCAGATATCATGCCCAATGCGGCAGCAATCGCGGCGCTCAATATCAAGTTATGCAACTTCATACCTACCTCCAAGTGTTGTAGACGCTGAACCATTCAGCGCTGGGGAGTAGAATGCCTGACATCCGATTACTTAACCCTTACCACAGCATTAACAATTTGTAATATCATCGAAATGTTCTATGCCCTATTATTAATAGCATGCGTATATTGATTGTCGAGGATGACCGGCAGGCAGCGGGCTATCTTGCTAAGGGGCTGAAAGAGCAGGGTTATGTCGTAGACCTTGCCGCCGACGGCAAGGAAGGATTACACCTTGCCATGACCGAAAGTTACGATGTGCTGGTGGTTGATCGCATGCTGCCCGGCCTTGATGGACTCTCGCTGATTCAGTCCTTACGTGGTAACGGCAAACGTACGCCGGTGCTGATACTAAGCGCGCTCGGCGAGGTGGACGACAGAGTCAAAGGTCTGCAAGCGGGGGGCGATGATTATCTCACCAAACCCTATGCCTTCTCCGAGCTGGTGGCGCGTATCGAAGCGTTGCGGCGCCGTGGCAGCGAGACCCGCGTTGACAGCCGCTTGCGTGTGGCAGACATGGAGATGGATCTGCTTGCCCGTACCGTGACACGAAACGGGCAGCGCATAGATTTACAACCGAGGGAATTCCATTTGCTGGAATACCTGATGCGCCACAGCAACCAGGTGGTGACGCGCACCATGTTGCTCGAAAAGGTCTGGGATTATCATTTCGATCCACAGACCAACGTCATTGACGTCCATATCAGCCGCCTACGCCAGAAGATAGACAAAAATTTTGCTACGCCCCTGCTGCACACTGTGCGCGGGGCGGGATATTGCCTGCGTGCGCCTGCCTAATCTATTACGCACTACCGCGTTCCGCCTGACGCTCTTGTATGTTGGTCTGTTCGGAATCTCCAGCGTTGTACTGCTGGGTTTTATTTATTGGACCACCACCCGATATATGGATCAGCAGATGGACATGGGGATTACGGCGGAGACCGATGCCTTGCGCGATGTGTATCGTCAGGGCGGGCTTGATGAGCTGCGCCGCAGTATAGATCGCCGCAGCGCGGCGGGCGATGAGACGGAGCGTGTTTATCTTTTAGTGAGCTCGGGTCAAACGCAACTGGCCGGCAACATGAAGATCTGGACAGGCATGTCGCCCCCGGGCACCGGCTGGTCCCGCATCGCACTGTCCGCCAACGGCAATCATCATGATGAAGAAGAGGAAGCTCATCGGGCGCGGATCTTGACGGCTGCCTTGCCTGGCGGTTACTACCTCGTGGTGGGGCGTGAGCTGCACGAGCGAGAAGAGTTGCGCCGCTACACGTTGCTCACACTGCTATGGGCACTCGGCATCACGCTTACCCTAGGTTTGCTGGGTGGCTTGGTGATGAGCCGCAATGTGCTACATCGCATAGACGGCATCAACCGCACCAGCCGGGCGATCATGGCCGGGCATCTCGCCCGGCGCATACCTCTGACGGGCAGCGGCGACGAGTTCGACGAGCTGGCGCAGAATCTCAACCGGATGCTGGATCAGATCGAACATCTCATGGACTCGACACGCCTGGTCACCGACAGCATCGCCCATGACTTGCGCAGCCCGCTCAACCGTCTGCGCAGCCGACTGGAACTTGCGCAACTCAGCGAACGCCCCGTCGAGGAATACCGCAGCGTGATGGAGCAGTCGCTGGCCGAGGTGGACAGGCTGCTCGACACGTTTAACGCTCTGCTCGGCATCGCCCATGCGGAAGCCGGCGGACGCCGCAATGATTGGGAGAGGGTGGATCTCAGCGCTATCGTGCGCGACATCGCCGAGCTTTATCAACCTCTCGCCGAGGATCGCAACCATACACTCAGCAGCCGTATTCAGGAAGACCTCAGCCTTTACGGCAGCCGCCAGTTGCTTGCGCAGGCGCTTTCCAATCTACTCGACAACGCCATCAAATACACGCCGCCGGGCGGACTTATCGAGATCACAGCCGCACGCTATAATAACAAGCTTGAAATCAGCGTGGCCGATAACGGCCCAGGCATTCCGGAGGAGTTTCGGCAACAAGCACTGGAGCGCTTCGTGCGCCTGGATACAAGCCGCAGCACATCCGGTAGCGGGTTAGGCTTGAGCCTGGTGCGCGCCGTCGCGCAGTTGCATCACGCCGAACTGGAACTTGCCGATAATAATCCCGGCCTCAAGGTTATAATACGTTTTTCCGAAGAGTTCGTTAGTAATTAATCATGTTTGACACCCTGACCGAGCGCCTCGCCCGCACGCTGAAAAACCTGCGTGGACAAGGGCGCCTCACCGAAGACAACATCAAGGACAGTCTGCGCGAGGTGCGCATGGCCTTGCTGGAGGCGGATGTTGCCCTGCCCGTGGTGCGTGAGTTTGTGGAGCATGTGCGCGCGCGCGCCGTGGGCCAGGAGGTCATGCAGAGCCTGACGCCCGGTCAGGCTCTCATCAAGATCGTGCATGATGAGCTTATCAAGGTGATGGGCGAGTCGAGCGAAGAACTGGATCTCAATGTCCCGCCCCCTGCGGTGATACTTATGGCCGGTCTGCAAGGGTCCGGTAAGACGACTACCGTCGCCAAACTGGCGCGCTGGCTCAAGGAGCGTAAGAGAAAGTCGGTGTTGGTGGTGAGCGCCGATGTCTACCGCCCGGCCGCCATCGAGCAGCTTCGAGTCCTGGCCGGGGATGTCGGCGTCCATTTCTTTTCCAGCGATGTTTCCCAAGATCCGGTGGCGATAGCCCAAGCGGCGTTGGAACACGCGCGCAAACAATTGATAGACGTATTGCTGGTAGACACTGCGGGACGTTTGCACATAGACGCCGATATGATGGATGAAATCCGCCGTTTGCACGCGGCACTGCAGCCGGTGGAGACCTTATTCGTGGTGGACAGCATGACCGGCCAGGACGCCGCTAATACCGCCGCCGCCTTCCATGCCGCCTTGCCCCTGACCGGCGTGATTCTCACCAAGACCGATGGCGACGCGCGCGGCGGCGCCGCGCTTTCGATCCGGCACATCACCGGCAGGCCCATAAAATTTCTGGGCACGGGTGAAAAGACCAC
>JAYUCX010000023.1:0-2142 GCA_043740145.1 Gammaproteobacteria bacterium | reverse complement strand
TTCATCGAGTCAAAAAATTCGGCGTTGGTCTTGGTTGCCTTCAGCCGTTCCAGCAGAAATTCCATCGCCGCGAGTTCGTCCATTGGATGCAGCAACTTGCGGATGATCCACATCTTTTGCAACTCATCGGGCTTGGTAAGCAACTCCTCGCGGCGCGTGCCGGAGCGGTTGATGTTGATGGCGGGGTAGATACGTTTCTCGGCGATCTTGCGGTCGAGATGAATCTCCATGTTGCCGGTGCCCTTGAATTCTTCGTAGATCACGTCGTCCATGCGTGAACCTGTGTCAATCAGCGCGGTGGCGATGATGGTGAGCGAGCCACCCTCCTCGATGTTGCGTGCCGCGCCGAAGAAGCGTTTGGGCCGCTGCAGGGCGTTGGCGTCCACACCGCCTGTGAGTACCTTGCCGGAGGCTGGCACGACAGTGTTGTAAGCGCGCGCCAAGCGGGTGACGGAATCGAGCAGAATGATCACGTCGCGTTTATGCTCCACCAGCCGTTTGGCCTTTTCAATCACCATCTCGGCGACCTGCACGTGACGGGTGGCCGGCTCATCGAAGGTGCTGGAGACGACCTCAGCGCGCACCGAGCGCTGCATCTCGGTCACTTCTTCGGGACGTTCGTCTATCAACAGCACGATAAGATAACACTCCGGGTGACTCGCCGCGATGGACTGGGCGATGTTCTGCAACATCACGGTCTTGCCGGATTTGGGCGAGGAGACGATGAGCCCGCGCTGGCCTTTGCCGATGGGGGCGATCAGGTCGATGACGCGCGCGGTGATGTCCTCGGTGCTGCCGTTACCCTGCTCCAGGGTGAGGCGCTCATTGGCGAACAACGGGGTGAGATTTTCGAACAGTACCTTGTTCTTGGCGTTTTCCGGCGCCTCGAAATTGATCTCACTCACCTTGAGCAGGGCGAAGTAGCGCTCCCCTTCCTTCGGCGGACGTATCTTGCCGGACACGGTGTCGCCGGTGCGCAGGTTGAAGCGCCGCACCTGGCTCGGGGAGACGTAGATATCATCCGGGCCTGCGAGATAGGAGCTATCGGCGGAGCGCAGGAAACCGAAGCCGTCTTGCAGAATTTCCAGTACGCCATCGCCGAAAATATCTTCGCCCTTTTGGGCATGGGCCTTGAGGACGGCGAAGATAACGTCTTGCTTGCGCGAGCGGGCCATGCCCTCGACGCCCATGGATAGTGCGAGATCTATGAGGTCGGCGGCGCTTTTTTGTTTGAGTTCAGTCAGGTTCATGTATATGTAGTTTCCGAAGGGTGAAGAAATGCTGTGTAATGGGATTGTCCAGGCGGCGGCCTGGGATGAAGCGTATGCGTATCGGGGGAACTGCCGGCGAGGCAGGAGTCACTTACAGTTTACGTATTATTATCGCTACTCTATCACTCGGTGATTGCGGGGTCTAGTCTTGGGGCGCCTCTCATAAGTTGGTATCAATAAATGCGGTCAACTGGGATTTGGATAAGGCGCCCACCTTGGTCGCCTCGACGTTGCCGTCCTTAAACAGCATGAGGGTGGGTATGCCGCGAATACCGTAGCGCGGAGGCGTGGTCGGGTTCTGGTCTATGTTGAGCTTGGCGACCTTGATTTTGCCCGCATATTCATCGGCGATCTCTTCCAATATCGGCGCAATCATCTTGCAAGGCGCACACCAATCAGCCCAGTAATCCACTAATACCGGCTGGGTGGATTTCAACACGTCCGTCTCAAAGGTAGCATCGCTCACATGCAGGATGTTTCCGCTCACAATATCTGCCTCAGTAGGGGTATTTGGGTCTGTACTATGGGCACCTCTAAAAATAGCGGATTTTGTCTTTAGGTAAGGCGGAATTCTGCGAGGAAGCGGAGTGCACACGGCAGTACATGAGCATTCCGAGCAGAATTTCAACGCCGCATAAAGACAAAAGACGCATTTTTAGAGGTGCCCATATGCGGGTTGCCGGGCTTAATTCAACGTTCAGATAGCGCCCGACGTTTACATTGTGACCTGATTTGACTACGTTTTTCAAGCCTATTTCTGTTATCCTGTTTGTTCGATGAGCGAAACACATCTCACAGACATCGCCTTCAGCACCTTCGATTTGCCTCATTCCATAGCGCAAGGCATTGAAGATGCAGGCTTTTTATACTG
>JAYUCX010000022.1:0-5196 GCA_043740145.1 Gammaproteobacteria bacterium | reverse complement strand
CTGCACGATGCGCAAAGCCTGCGCGACAGCAAGCGTTTGATGCGCGCCGTGCTCAGCCGCTATCTCGGAGACAAGCCGCTGCAGAGCCGCGAGCTGTTCATGAATTTACAGAAGCTGCGCACGGCCGCACCCGCTACAGAGATGCTCGAATGCTAAGTTCGGGAAACGCCATTCTCTTAGGCGTCAACATTGACCATGTCGCCACGCTGCGCCAGACGCGAGGTACACGCTACCCAGACCCTGTCCAGGCGGCCATCGAGGCGGAACAGGCGGGCGCGGACGCGATCACCCTGCACCTGCGCGAGGATCGCCGTCATATTCAGAAACGCGATGTAGAGATGTTGAAGGATATTCTGCTCACACGCATGAATCTGGAGATGGCGGTTACCGAGGCGATGCTCAGCTTCGCCGAAACGATACGCCCGCAAGACTGCTGCCTGGTACCCGAGCGGCGTGAGGAACTGACCACCGAGGGTGGGCTGGATGTGGCGGGGCAACTGCCGCGGATTAGCGAGGCCTGCGACAGGCTGCGCGCCGCAGAGGTGCGTGTGTCGTTATTTATTGACGCCGATCTCGACCAGGTCGAGGCCGCTGCGCGCGCCGGTGCGCCGGTCATCGAGATTCACACCGGCCACTATGCCGACGCCACCACCAGCGAACAGCGCACACAAGAGTTGCAGCGCATCACCCAGGCCGTCATGCGTGGCAAGGAGTTGGGTTTACAGGTCAACGCGGGGCATGGCTTAAATTATCAAAATGTCGCCGCGATCGCCGCGCTACGTGAGGTGAGTGAATTGAATATCGGTCATGCTATCATTGGCCGCGCCTTGTTTTCGGGACTGAGTGAGGCGGTGTGCGAGATGAAACGATTGATGTACGAGGCGCGCCATGGTTGACAGGATATTCGGAGTGGGCACCGACATCGTGCGCGTGGCGCGGATGCAGACCAGTCTTGCCCGCTATGGTGAAAAATTCGCCCGGCGTATCCTCACGCCTAACGAGTTGAACGAATTTTTGCAAAGCGACCGTCCCGCCCATTTTCTCGCCAAGCGCCTTGCCGCCAAAGAGGCCGCCGCCAAGGCGATGGGCACGGGCTTCAGCGGCGGTTTGACACCACGCCAGATCGGCGTCGGGCACGAAAAGGGCGGCAGGCCGGTGTTGGAGTATTACGGCAAGGCCAAGGCGCTTGTTAAAAAATTTGGCATCAGCGCCGGCCATCTCAGCATCGCCGATGAAGAAGATCACGCCGTGGCGTATGTGACGTTGTTGGCGCGCTAACGAGATTATGAACTTTCTCACCATTGAATCCTTTATCGGCAATACGCCGCTGGTGAGGTTACAGCGCCTGGCGGGCAGCACGAGCAATGCCATCCTCGCAAAACTCGAAGGCAATAATCCGGCGGGATCGGTGAAGGACAGGCCCGCGATGAGCATGATCAAACACGCCGAGGCGCGCGGCGAGATCAAGCCCGGCGACACATTGATCGAGGCGACTAGCGGCAACACCGGCATTGCCCTGGCGATGGCCGCCGCCATCCGCGGCTACCGTTTGATTCTCATCACGCCACAGCACATGAGCGCGGAACGCCGCGCCGTGATGAAGGCATTCGGCGCCGAGATCATCCTGGTGACGCGCGAGCAAGGCATGGAAGGCGCGCGCGACCAGGCACTCAAGCTGCGCGACGAAGGCAAAGGTCGCCTCCTGGATCAGTTTGCCAACCCTGACAATCCACGCGCCCACTACGAAGGCACCGGCCCGGAAATCTGGCGCGACACGCAAGGCAAAATCACCCACTTCGTAAGTTCAATGGGCACCACCGGCACCATCATGGGCTGCTCACGCTTCTTCAAGGAAAAGAATCCCACCATCCAGATCATCGGCGTACAACCAACCGATGGCTCACAGATCCCCGGCATCCGCCGCTGGCCTAAGGAGTATCTCCCCAAGATTTATGACCCGGCAAGGGTGGATAGGATTATTGATGTGAGTCAGACGGACGCGGAACAGACCACCCGCGCCCTCGCCGCGCGCGAGGGCATCTTCGCGGGCATTTCCTCCGGAGGCGCGCTGTGGGCGGCATTGCGATTATCACAAGAAGTCGAAAACGCTGTGATCGTCACCATCGTGTGCGACCGCGGCGACCGTTATTTGTCCACCGGTGTTTTTCCAGATTAATGATCACCTTGCAACGCTGTTTCTTGGCGTTGATCATCGGCCTCGCCGCGCTGCCTGTTCATGCTGTTGACACGCTGCACTTCCACGCTGCCACAGTCAGGGGGCCGAATTGGGAGATGCGCGACGCCGGCCTCGAGTTGGATCTGCGACGGCCCGGCGCAAACCGGCTGATACTGTCGGCCTCCCGCCTGCAATTTCCCAGGCCTCTGCATACCTTGCAGGGTTTAAGATTCGAATGTCCCGCAGCGTTACTTGAAGAACAGACCCTACGCTGTCGGGAAGGACTGCTGCGTCTCGACAGCCCTACGCTCGACCGCACACAGGGCAAGGCCGATCTCAGTTATGATCGGCTATCCGGCGAGATCCATTTTGCGTTGCAGGGTTTTGGCCTTGCGCGGGGTAGCACAGGCTTGACTGGAAAATTCAAAGCAGGCCAAGACTGGCAACTGCAACTCAAGGCCGCCTCGCTTGATATCGCGCGGCTCCCGCAGAGTCTGCACGATTTTTTTGAGTGGCCCAAAGACTACACCGCCAAGGGTGGGCTCAGCCTGACTGCACAGTTAGCGGGGCATGGGTCGCAGCTCGATAAGATCGAAACGACAGGCAAACTCAGCGCCTTAAATTTCACGGAAACCTCCGGGCAACAGGCCGCTCAAGATCTGGTCTCCGATTTTATGCTCACACTCAAGCCCGGCGCCGATCGCTGGCAATTTCAGGTGCGCCTCGCTCCTCATCAAGGCCAGCTCTATGTCGCGCCGATGCTTGTGGAGTTTTCCGGTGATGAGGTGAAACTCGATGCCAACGGCGAATGGAGTAAAGAGCGCATCACCCTCAGCCGCCTGATACTCGACCACCCATCGGTGGCCCAGGCCGAGGCGCAGGTGGCGCTGTCCCGTAATCCATTACGTTTACAGGCCGCGACACTCAAACTCAACACGCCCAGGGCCGGCCAATTTTATCAGCGCTATCTGCAGGCGATGTTGAGCGGCACGGCATTCGAGGCCCTGCAAGGGGACGGCGCCCTCGCTGCTACGTTGCAATACAGTGGCCAGGGCCTTGAGTTCATTAAGACCGATCTGAAAAACCTCAGCATCAAGGATCAGCAGGGACGTTACGAATTACACTCTCTCAACGGCTCTTTAGCTTGGACCCGCGGTAACACACCTCTGTTATCCGATTTCCAATGGCAGGGCGGATCTGTTTATAAGCTCACACTGGGCGCGGCGAGGGTACGTGCGGAGTCCGTCAACGCCGGGTTCAGCTTACCTGAAGGTGTGGAAATCCCACTGCTGGATGGTGTTCTAAAAATGGACAGCGCTAAGCTGGAAAATTTAGGTCAGCCCAACCAGCGCATCGAACTGGCCGGCGCGCTCACGCCGGTATCCATGCCGGCCTTCACCCGCGCGATGGAGTGGCCCGACATGAACGGAAAACTCTCAGGCATCATTCCGGCGCTCAGTTATTCACAAGGCAAACTGGAAATAGGCGGGGCGCTGCTGATGAAGGTCTTCGACGGCGACGTGGTGGTGCGCAACCTAAGTCTGGCCGATCCTTTAGGCACGACGCCGGTACTGACCGCCAATGTGGACATGGACAACCTGGACCTCGACACGCTCACCCAAACCTTTTCCTTTGGGCGCATCCAGGGGCGGCTCAACGGCACGGTGCACGATCTACGCATGGAGAACTGGAACCCGGTCGCCTTCGACGCGCGTTTCGCCACGCCCGAGGGCGACACCTCGCGGCATCGCATCAGCCAGCAGGCGGTGAACAGTCTTTCCAGCCTGGGCGGCGCGGGCGGCGTTCTGTCGCGCAGTTTTTTACGCTTCTTCGATGAATTTTCCTATGACCGATTGGGTCTAACTTGCCGTCTACAACGCGGCGTGTGCAAGATGGACGGCGTAGAACAGGCCAACAAGGGTTATTACATCGTCAAGGGCGGCGGTATCCCCCGCATAGATGTGATAGGCTACGCAAAAGAGGTGGACTGGGATGTGTTTCTGGAGCGCCTCAAACAGGCTACACGCAGTGAAGGACCAGTAGTGCAATAATCTTACATCGCCATTATTTGAGAGGACACCATGACATCAACCCGCTTAGCAATACCCTTCACTCTACCGCTGATGCTGCTCGCCTGTGTCACGGTAAATATTTATTTCCCCGCTGCCGCGGCGGAAAAGGCCGCGGATCGCATCATTGAGGATGTGTTGGGCAAGCAGGCCGAAGGTAAGAAGAAATCTCCAGAGCAAATCCCTGCGCCAAAGATGCCTGAAAAACCGTCCACGCAAGACAAAAGCTCGCAGTATCATGAGTCATCGCACAACCTGTTTACCGCGGACTTGCTGACCCTCATCATTGCACCTGCCCAGGCCGCCGAAGCCGACATCAATATCGCCACGCCGGCGATTGACGCCCTGCGCGCCTCGATGAAGGCGCGCAATACTGCCTTGGCCCCCTACTACGACAGTGGTGTTATCGGCTTTAGTGCGAACGGACTCGTGGCGGAACGCGACCCGAGCGCCACGCCTCTCAAAGATCGCAATGCCGTCAAGCGGCTCGTCCCTGAAGAAAATGCGGATCGTACTGCACTCTATCGAGAGATCGCCGGCGCCAACGACCATCCCGAATGGGAAGCGGACATTCGCAATACCTTCGCAAAACGCTGGGTGGAGAATGCCGCGCCGGGCTGGTGGTATCAGGACAGTAGCGGCGCCTGGAAACAAAAATAACCGTAGGTGCGAATTCATTCGCACACGGCCGAATAAACTCGGCCCTACAGACATGAACGTCCTGGTTTTCGACATCGAAACCGTCCCCGACGTGGCGAGCGGGCGCAGACTCCATCACCTCGAAGGGTTGAGCGATAAAGAGATCGCCGAGGTCATGTTTCACACCCGCCGCCAGGAGACCGGCGGCTCGGATTTTCTGCGGCAGCACCTGCAACGCATCGTCGCCATCTCCGCTGTGCTGCGCTCGCGCGAGCACCTTAAAGTCTGGTCGCTCGGCGAACCGGATTCGTC
>JAYUCX010000021.1:0-5201 GCA_043740145.1 Gammaproteobacteria bacterium | reverse complement strand
CCGCGAGATAAGCGCCGAGATATTTCCGCGCACGCTGGCAGAAGGCGTTGACGGCAAGCGTCGCCCCCTCATGGCCTTGCACCTCCAGCCGTAACAATTCGCGCATGTCGCCGCTGGTCTCGGAGAGCCCCAACAGGCCGGAGCGCGCGTTCAATCCTTGGCTTAGTTCATCCATACTTACATCTGCGCGCAACAAGTGCAACAGCACGCCCGCGTCCACATCGCCGGGGCGGGTGGCCATGATGAGCCCTTCCAGCGGCGTGTAGCCCATGCTGGTGTCCACCGGTCGTCCGTTGCGTAGCGCGGTGATCGAGCAGCCTTGACCCAATTGCAAGGTGATGACGCGCTGTGCAGCCTTCCCGTTTAACTCTGTATAGCGTTCATATAAGTAACGGTGTGCGATGCCGTGAAAGCCATAGCGACGCAGACCGTATTTCTGTGTCCATTCCGCGGGCAGCGCATAGTGTTTTGCTGCGTCCGGCAAGTCGTGATAAAAGGCGGTGTCAAACACCGCATACATAGGCGCACTGTCGCCCAATTCTCCTCGTGCGGCGTGTATCACTTCCAGCGCCGGGGGATTGTGCAGCGGCGCGAGCGGGCTCAGTGATTCGATCTCGCTCAGCACATGCGGCGTGATGAGTGTTGGTGTAACGAAGCGCTCGCCGCCGTGCACGATGCGGTGACCTACCGCCGTTAGTTGCTGCGCCCATACCTTACCTAAAGTAGCGCGCAGTTGGGCAAACGCGCCGAGCGCGGCCTGCGTGTAATCGCCGCGAGCTTCGATAGAGCCACGCGCCAGCGACTGGAATCCCGCATGGTTTGTTTCAAACAATTGAAACTTGAGCGTCGCGCTGCCACTGTTGAACACCAGGATGCGCATACGCTAGCGGATGTAGGCTTCGGTCGCGTAGCGGCGCATCATGCGGTGGCTGTTGAAGTAGCAGGCATTCTTGCTGATCGCACCCTTCATCACACCGATCCAACCGGCAGGGTCGCCGTAATACATCGGTAGCACGACTTGTTCGAGCTTTTGATAAAGCGTCTCCCCATCGTCACCATTTTTCGATTCGATGGAATCGCCTATCGCCCAGCCGGTGACGCCTTCGATGCAGCCTTCGACCCACCAGCCGTCCAGCACGCTCAACTGCGGTACGCCATTGAAGGCGGCCTTCATGCCACTGGTGCCGGAGGCCTCCAGCGGCCTGAGGGGCGTGTTGAGCCACACGTCTACGCCCGCGGTCATGGCCTGCGCGATCTGTAAATCGTAGTTCGGCAAATAGGCGATGGTGATACTGCCGGCGAGTTCACGCATGTGCGCGTGCAGCATTTCGATGAGCCGTTTACCGCCATCGTCGCGCGGGTGCGCCTTGCCGGCGAGCACCAGTTGAAAGGGGTGTTCATCGGCGATCGCCTTGAGGCGCGCCAGATCGGTGAACAATAGATCGGGACGTTTATAGGCCGTCATGCGGCGCGCAAAACCGAAAATAGGAAGGTGCAGACTCAACTGCACACCGGTCAATGCCTTGACCTTTTCAATCAGTGCGCGCTTGGTCTCCATATGCGCCGTCCAAATTGCCTCCTCGGGGATACGGTCAGCGCGCGACAGGAGTTCCGGTTCGTGGCACCAGCCGGGCAGATAATGATCGTAGAGTTTGACAAAACTGGGCGCAGACCATGAATAAGGATGCACGCCATTGGTCACGGCATGCACATGGTAACCTGGGAACATTTTTTGTGACACCTCGGCATGGCGCCTCGCAACACCATTCACATATTGACTGAGATTGAGCCCCAGGCGCGTCATGTTGAGCTTGTCGTTGCCGGCAAGCGATTTGAGCGTCGGAAGATCAATGAAATCACCCAGCACACGCTGTACTAAATCGTAGGGAAATTGATCGTGCCCCGCCTCAACCGGAGTATGCGTGGTGAAGTTGCACTGCTCGCGCACGCGCGGCATGTTGTACGGTGATTCGCCTAGGCGTAAATCCTCAGGCGAATAGGCATAACGGCGCAGCAGCTCCAACGCAAGCAGCGCGGAGTGACCTTCGTTCATATGGTACTGGCGCACCTCGAACCCTAGCGCCTGCAACATACGAGCGCCGCCTATGCCCAGCACCACCTCCTGTTTCAACCGATAGGCGGCATCGCCGCCGTACAGACAACGCGTGATATCGCGATCCTCGGCTTGATTAATTTCAAGATTGGTATCGAGCAGGATGACCGGCACTTGTCCGCCCATGTGCCCCTCCAGGATGTAGAGCCAGCCACATACCCATACGTTGCGAGTTTCAATTTGCACCGCCACCGCCGCCGTAAGCGGCGTCGCCCAGCGGCTCGGGTCCCAGTCATCGGGATGCTCGATCTGCTTGCCTGCACCGTCAATCTCCTGGCGAAAATAACCGGAACGGCTCACCAGGCTGACGGCGGCCAGCGGTAACTCCAAATCAGCAGAGGAACGCACCGTGTCACCGGCAAGCACGCCGAGACCGCCGCTATACGTCGGAATCTCGTTACGCAGTGCGATCTCCATGGAAAAATAGGCGATGCGCGGCTCGTGTAGAAACTGGTTGAGCATACGTCAGCTTCTCCTTTGGACCGGCGGCCGGAGTTCAATTTGTACCCCGTTCCGCTTCAATGATAAACACTATAAAGATTTTTTATTAAGACTTAATTGATATAAATCAAGTCTAGCTTGGTAGCACTTTGAATTAAACGCTTTATTTGTGTCATATTACGACATAGTCCCACGCATAAAAGCGAGTAGAAACGTATGAACAGAACTGCGACGCAAAACACCCTGGATGTCAACAGCAAAGCGGCGCTGGAGCGTTACCGGCGCGCGGTGAACTATCTCGCCGCAGCGCAGATTTATCTCATGGACAATCCGCTCCTGGAACAGCCGCTGAAACCAGAGCACATCAAGCCGCGTCTACTCGGCCACTGGGGCACCGCCCCCGGCATCAATTTAGTTTACGCTCATTTCAACCGGCTCATCTTAAACACTGACGCCAGAATCATGCTTATCACCGGACCCGGCCACGGCGCGGCGGCCAATCTCGCCAACATGTATTTGGAAGGTACTCTCACTGAGTTTTTTCCGCACATCACTCAGGATAAGGCCGGGCTTAAGGAGTTTGTAAAGTCGTTTTCCTGGCCGGACCGATTTCCCAGCCACCTGAGCCCAATCTATCCAGGCGTGATTCACGAAGGCGGTGAGTTGGGCTACGCGCTCGCCACTGCGTTCGGCGCGGCCCTGGATAATCCGGATTTGATCGTCGCTTGCATCGTCGGCGACGGCGAGGCGGAGACCGGGCCCACGGCGGGTGCCTGGCACAGCAATAAGTTTTTAAATCCGGCCACCGATGGTGCGGTGCTGCCGATACTGCATTTGAACGGCTTCAAGATCGCCAACCCCAGCATTTTCGGGACCATGACGGACGAAGAGCTACGCGCGCTGTTTACCGGTTATGGATATGCTGTACGGATTGTAGACTTGAGCGATCACATTGATGACGACATGGGCGCGGCGATGAGCTGGGCGCATGAGGAAATCCGCGCGCTGCAACAGCGCGCGCGTTCCGGCGAAATCATCGCGCGCCCGCGCTGGCCGATGCTGATGCTGCGTACGCCCAAAGGTTGGACTGGACCGAAGGAAGTTGACGGCAAAAAGATCGAGGGTTCGTTTCTTTCACATCAAATACCTGCGAAAGAGGCTAAAACCAATCCTGTACATCTCAAGATTGTCGAAACCTGGCTACGCTCGTACCGCCCGCAAGAATTATTTGATAAAAACGGCCATCCCGCCGAGGATATCCGCGCGCTGTGCCCCACGGGCGACAAGCGCATGGCCATGAATCCGCACGGCTTCGGCGGCGCGCGCCGCAAGCCTCTCACGCTGCCGCCGCTGGAATCCTACGAGGCAGAGGTCACGTCACGTGGGCTCAGCCTGGTGAGCAGTGTGGAGCGACTTGGTCAGTATCTGCGCGATGTCATAAAACTCAACCAGACACAGCGCAATTTCCGCATCGTGTGTCCCGATGAATTGGAGTCGAACAAACTGGGCGCGGTACTCGAGGTTACGGATCGCCAGTATGTCTGGCCGCTGCCCGAGGTCGCCGAGCACACCGCGCGTGACGGATGCGTGTTGGAAGTACTCTCCGAGCATAATTGCCAAGGCTGGCTGCAGGGTTATCTGCTCACCGGGCGGCACGGCCTGTTCCCGTGTTACGAGGCTTTTCTGCCCATCGTGGACGGCATGATGAATCAGTACGCCAAGTTTTTGAAATCCTCCATCGAGACCCCGTGGCGCAAACCGATCTCATCGCTCAATTATCTGCTCACCTCGGAGGCCTGGCGACAGGAGCACAACGGTTATTCACACCAAGGTCCCGGCTTTATCAATAATCTGCTCACCAAAAAGGGCCACACCTACCGCATCTATTTTCCGCCCGACGCCAACTGCTTGTTGTACACCATGGACGAGTGCCTGCGCGTCACCAACTACATCAACCTGGTGGTCGCGGGCAAACAGCCCATGCCGCAATGGCTTTCACTCGATGAGGCGCGCGAACACTGCCGCGTCGGTGCCTCGGTGTGGCGCTGGGCCAGCACCAGTGAAGGCGAAGACCCGCAACTGGTGCTCGCCTGCTGCGGCGACAATCTCACTTTGGAGACCTTGGCCGCAGCCGATCTACTACGGCGCGGGGCCCCCGACTGGCGCGTGCGCGTGGTGAACGTCACCGACTTGCTGGTGCTCGGTATTCCGCAAAAATATCCGCACGGTCTCGAAGAAGAGCGTTTTCAAAGAATATTTCCGCTCGATTGCCCGGTGATTTTCAATTTCCACGGCTACACGGCGGCGATCAAACAACTGTGCTGGGAGCGGCCCAACAGCGAGCGTTTCGATATCAACGGCTACCGCGAGGAAGGCACCACCACCACGCCGTTCGACATGCACATCCGCAACCGCACCAGCCGCTACCACCTGGTGATCCAGGCGGCGCGGAAGATGGCCGCCTGCCATCCCCATTTTTCAATGCAGGCCGAGGCATTGATCGTTGAATATGAACGCAAGCTTGCAGACCATCGCACATTCATTCTGCGCGAGGGGCTTGACCCGCCGGAGATCAATGACTGGCGTTGGCAGGCCCTTCGACAGGGTTCATGATAGGCCTTTTGAGAGGCGGGTATGACTCTTTATG
>JAYUCX010000020.1:0-5204 GCA_043740145.1 Gammaproteobacteria bacterium | reverse complement strand
CTCACCGACGCCTGCCGCCCCGTGCTACGCGGCGAAGAACGCGTCATGCTGCGCCGCGAAACCAAGCCCGAAAAGACTAAGAAAACCAAAACCACGTGCACAACGCGCGGCCCCTTCAGCCAAGAAACCGACCAACGTCTGTGGGAAGCATTACGCACCCGCCGCCTGGAACTTGCCAAGGCACAAGGCGTCCCGCCCTACGTCGTGTTCCACGACGCCACCCTCACGGAGATGGTCGAACGCCGTCCGCAGACGCTTGACGAACTCGCCAACATCTCCGGCGTCGGCGAACGCAAACTCGCCGCCTACGGCGAAGACTTCCTCGAAATCATCCTCGCGCACGCACGCGAAGATGGCAAAGACGCACCCATCACCGACACCGCCGCCGAAACCCTGCGCCTGTTCCGCCTCGGGCTGGACATCCCCGCCATCGCCACCCGCCGGGGACTGAAAGAGACCACTATCTACAACCACCTCACTCTAGCCATTGCAAGCGGCGAAATAAAACTGCGTGAAGTTGTGCCACTGGCGGATGAAGAGCTCGCCCGCATCCGCGCAGCCCTGCACACCAACGGCGGGCAGGCACTCAAGCCGGTGTTTGAGGCGTTGGGTGGGCGGTATTCGTATGAGGTGTTGCGATGTGTGAGACTGGCGGGATAGGGTGTTGCAGGGGAATGTGTTAATGCAATATCTGATCACGTGTGCTTTTTGATTGGTAGTAACCCTCACTAAGGTTTGCCATAATCACCTGCATGGGCAATATAGCCATCCAAAATTCTGTTGATGCCGTAAGACTTGATGTCGGCAGGTCGCTTGAAGCGACCCGAAAATCCGAGCTCGGCCAGTTCATGACGCCTGCGGCAATCGCTACGTTCATGACGTCCCTTTTTTCCGCCACGAGCAGGACAATTCATCTGCTGGACGCCGGGGCAGGGGTGGGTTCGCTCACAAGCGCCTTCCTCGATCGTTTCCAAGGTTCGACAACTTCGGTCGAGGCGTGGGAGATCGATCCATTATTGAAAATGTATCTGGCCGATACGCTGGCTTCGTATGCCCGCGCGGGGTTGGCAAGCACGATCCATAATTCCGACTTTATCGAGGATGCGGTTTGGAATATCTCGATGGAGGGAGGCCAACGATTTACCCATGCCATCCTTAACCCGCCCTATCGAAAAATAAAGAGCGACAGTAAGCACCGCTACTTGTTGCGGGATGTAGGCATCGAGACAGTCAATCTCTATACCGCGTTTCTCGCGCTGGCCATCCTTCTCATGGAGGAAGGCGGCGAGATAGTGGCCATCGTCCCAAGGTCATTTTGCAATGGAACCTATTACCGCCCGTTTCGGGAACAGTTACTGCAAAGCTGCGCCATCGAGCATATCCATGTATTCGAGGCACGCAACAAGGCATTCAGCGACGATGATGTGCTTCAGGAGAATATCATCGTCAAGCTCAAGAAGGCCGGGGCGCAAGGCGCTGTAACGGTGAGCGAGAGCCACGACGCTACGTTTAGCGATTACCACGAGCGCGCATTGCCATTCGGACAGATCGTCAAGAATGGCGACGCGGAGCGTTTCATTCACATCCCCGTACTTGCCAATGCCGGTGATGGCACACACGGGTTGTTCAGTCATAGCCTGAAAGAACTCGGCATCGAAGTTTGCACCGGCCCGGTGGTCGATTTCAGGCTGCGGGAGCATTGCCGCGCAGAACCGGAACCTGGTACGGTCCCTCTGATTTATGCCCATCATTTTTCTGACGGTAAGCTTGTTTATCCAAAGACACACAAGAAACCGAATGCAATTTTGTTGGCGGAGGCAACCCTGAAATGGCTAATGCCAAAGGGCTTCTATGTCCTGACCAAGCGATTCTCCAGCAAGGAAGAGCGTCGCCGGGTTGTCGCATTCGTTATCGACCCTAATGAACTACCTGCGCCGTTCTATGGCTTCGAGAATCATCTGAATGTTTTTCATATCGCAAAACACAGCATGGACAAGGAAACCGCACTCGGTCTGGCGCTGTTCCTGAATTCGACGGTGGTGGATTCCCATTTCCGGGTTTTTTCGGGCCACACGCAAGTAAATGCGACCGACCTGCGGCAGATGCGCTACCCGAGCCACGAACAGTTATTGGAGCTTGGCCGGCTGTCGACAGTAGAAGTCAACGATCAGGCCGCTATCGACCAATTGATAAAAGAAGTCGAAACAAGATGGCAGTCAAAGTAAAACATATTCAGGAGGCGTTAACCGTTCTGAGCGAGTTGGGCATGCCCAATGAACAGCTAAACGAACGCACCGCCATCTGTCTGCTGGCTTTGCTGGATTTAACGAAGGGCAGAGCCTGGGTCGATGCTCAAGACCCGAGACTGGGTATCCGTGCAATCCTCGACTTCGCGCGTACCAAATACAAGCGCCTCTACGCGGAAAACACCCGAGAAACCATCCGCGATGAAAGCATCAAGCCATTAGTATCGGCTGGAATAGTCATACACAATCCGGACGACCCATCCCGCGCTGTAAACAGCCCCAAGAACTGCTATCAGGTTGAGCCGGCCGCGCTTGAGCTTTTCCGGACATTCGGCAAGGGAGTATGGCGAAAAACCTTAACAGGTTATCTCTCCGGGCGTCAGACACTGGCCGATAAATATGCTCGCCATCGAGACATGGCCAGAATCCCGGTCCGAATCAAAGACGGGGAGACGATCACCCTGAGCGCAGGCGAGCATTCCGAACTTATTCGCGCGATTCTCGAAGAGTTCTCGCCGCGCTTTGTTCCGAATGGCGAGCTCATATACGTGGGTGACACAGGCAGTAAATGGGGATACTTTGATCGAGACCTTCTCAAGTCACTGCGTATCGACGTCGGCCAGCACGGAAAGATGCCGGACGTGGTGATTTATTTCCGCGCGAAGAATTGGTTGATTCTGGCCGAGGCGGTGACAAGCAGTGGTCCGGTAGACGGGCGCAGACATGCCGAGTTATCCGAATTGTTCAGGAATTCGACCGCGAGGCTCGTTTATGTCACGGCCTTCCCAAGCCGTGGCGAAGTCATTCGGAAATATCTATCCGTGATTGCATGGGAAACGGAAGTGTGGAGTGCGGACGCACCAACGCATCTTATCCACTTCAATGGCAGCCGTTTCTTGGGCCCGTACTCAAAGTGAGAATATAAGCCCATGGCCGGATTCATATTACGTCTGCTGATTGTTGCGCTTGGGCTGTGGCTGGCGTCTGAATTGGTGCCGGGCATTGAAGTGAGGGGCGTGGGGACGTTGCTTGGGGCGGCGCTGCTCCTCGGTATTGTCAATGCCGTGGTACGGCCGGTGCTTATTATCCTCACGCTGCCTGCCACCGTGTTCACGCTCGGGCTGTTTCTGCTGGTGATCAACGCGGCGATGCTGGGGCTGGTGGCTTGGATGTTTGACAACTTCACCATCGTGGGCTTCTGGGCGGCGCTGTTCGGATCCATTATCGTGAGCACAACTGGATGGCTCGCGTCATACTTCATCGGTCCGCGCGGGCGGGTCGAGATTATCGTCGTGCAGCGCCGGTTATAGGTGTGCTGGGCGGCAAAAACAGTTCGGTTAAGTCGTTGAGATAGCGCTGCCCTCGCTCTGTCGGCCGTACACCCCGCACATCCCATTCGATTAAACCGCGTTGCTCGGCCTGTTTTAGTGGCTGTTCGACGAGAGAAAGAGGCAAACCGGTGTATTCGGTGAACAGGCGCGTGGCAAATCCGCCGTTCAGGCGCAAGGCATTCAACATGAATTCAAAGGCCGCATCGGCAGGGCTGAGCGTGGTTTCTTCACCGATACACGCGGGGCTTCCTGCGCTGTCCAGGTAGGCCTTCGGTTGTTTCTGTTTCCAAAAGCGGATGATGCGCTGCTGTGACGCATCGGTGATTTTACCGTGCGCGCCTGCGCCTATTCCCAAATAATCGCCGAACTCCCAATAGTTCACGTTATGGCGGCAGGCGCGGCCGGGCTTGGCGTAGGCCGAGACTTCGTAGTGTTCATAACCGTGTGCTTTAATCTGCGCCTGGGATTGGATTTGCATGTCCCAAATCAGATCATCGTCCGGCAAACGCGGCGGGTGCCGATAAAACCAGGTGTTGGGCTCGAGGGTGAGCTGATAGTGCGAGATATGCGTGGGCTCCAAGACAAACGCGGTGTTGAGATCAGTAAACGCCTGGGCCAGGGTTTGATCTGGCAGGCCGTACATGAGGTCGAGGTTGAAATTGTCGAAACCCGCGGCATGGGCGGCCTCCGCGGCGGCGATGGCCTCGCGTCTTCCATGGATACGGCCAAGGGCCTGGAGTCGGTCTTCGTTAAAGCTCTGCACACCGATGGACAGGCGATTGATGCCGATCGCGCGGAATTCTTTGAACTTCGCGTATTCGCTGCTGCCGGGGTTGGCCTCCAGGGTGATCTCGGCCGTAGGACTGAGTTTGAGCCGCGTGCGTAAGGCGACCAGCAGCCGATCGAGCGCCTCGGGAGAAAACAGGCTGGGTGTGCCGCCGCCGATGAAGATCGTGCTCACGCTGCGTCCCCAGATGCGCGGCAGATCCTGTTCGAGATCGGCGATCAGGGCGTCAACGTATTGCTGTTCGGGGAGGTCGGCGCCTTGTTCGTGCGAATTGAAATCGCAGTAGGGGCATTTGCGCGCACACCAGGGGAGATGGATGTACAGACTTAGCGGGGGGAGGGTAGTGAAGTTAAACATCTGTCACAACCGTCGACGGCTTCGGATCAGCAATCGAGCGCGGTGAACAACTGGCGCAATGCCTTCCCACGATGGCTGAGGGTGTTTTTGACGGCGGGCGGCAGTTCCGCGGAGGAGCAATGATGGGTGGGGACGTAGAATACCGGGTCGTAGCCGAAACCGTGTTCGCCGCGCGGGGCGGTGAGGATGCGGCCTTCCCAAGTACCCTGACAAATGATGGGTGTGGCGTCCTCGGCATGCTTCATGTAGACAACCACGCATTGAAAGCGGGCGCGGCGCTGGTGTTCCGGGACATCGTCCAAGTCCTGTAAGAGTTTTTGCAGGTTTTCGGCGTCGTTGGCGCCGGCGTGTGTATATCGCGCAGAGTGGATGCCGGGGGCGCCATGGAGGGCGTCCACTTCGAGGCCGGAGTCGTCGGCGAGGGCGGGCAGGCCGGTGTGGCGTGCAGCGTGACGCGCCTTGAGGATGGCGTTTTCGACGAAG
>JAYUCX010000019.1:0-5225 GCA_043740145.1 Gammaproteobacteria bacterium | reverse complement strand
GCCGCGAAGGCGCAGGCGATACCTGACGCCACGAACGACAGGACGACCGCAGGCCCTGACATAGTGGCCGCGGCGATGCCGGTGAGCACGAAGATACCGGTGCCGATGATGGCGCCGATGCCGAGGAAAGTGAGATCGAAGGCGCTCAAGGCGCGCTTTAGGCCGCTATCACAAACGTCTTCGTGGGTGGTCATCCTGGTGCGAAAGATCTGCATGGCAAAGCTCCTGGGCGTAGGTGCGAATTGATTTCACGTAGGTGCGAATTCATTCGCACGGCAGTAGTGTATGCCGCCAGACCCGCCCTGGGAAGATGGCCGGTAAAAGTAGGGCCAATTCATTCGGCCAACTAAACTCAAGTTTGTTTAGCGCCTGCCGTTATTCTTTTTGGATAGATAGCCATGAACACTGATCGCATTAAAGCCGAAATTCACCGCGTTACCGGCAACCGGAGCGATGAGGTTCGCATGCGCGACGCCCTGGCCGGCCTGGAGGACTACGTCAACCAGTTCGCCCTGCGTCCCAGTCCGAGTTTCTTCACCGAGATTACGATAAATCCCCGGGAAACGCGCGATTCCGCTACCCACCCTGGTATCCGGCCACGGATGTATGCCATTGCCGGAGGGCGTCAAAGCTATACATAGCGACATAAATCATAGCGAGCGGATTTCAGGCTGGGGCGGCGGAGCGCAGGAACCGGAGTGTACATAGAAGTACATGAGGATTCCGAGCACCGCACGCACCCGCATCAAATCCGCGCAGTAGATTTATGGCGTTATGTATAGAAACCCCCGCCATTCGCGTTTATTATGCGTCATTCCACATCAGGAACCCTGACGCATGAACACCCCCAAACATTGCCGTTTACTCATCCTCGGCTCCGGCCCGGCCGGCTACACCGCGGCCGTCTACGCCGCGCGCGCCAATCTCAACCCGGTGCTGGTCACCGGCCTCGAACAGGGCGGCCAGCTCATGACCACCACCGACGTGGACAACTGGCCGGGTGACGTGCATGGCCTGCAAGGCCCGGCGCTGATGGAGCGCATGCGCGAGCATGCCGAACGCTTTCACACCGAAATTATCTTTGATCACATCAATAAGGCCGAACTACAACAACGCCCGTTCCGGCTCACCGGCGATAGCGGCGTCTACACCTGCGATGCGCTGATTATCGCCACCGGGGCCTCGGCGATGTATCTCGGCCTGCCCTCGGAAGAGGCCTACAAGGGACGTGGCGTGTCGGGTTGCGCCACCTGCGACGGCTTTTTCTACAAGGGCAAACCAGTGGCCGTGATCGGCGGTGGCAATACCGCCGTGGAAGAAGCGCTGTACCTGTCTAACATCGCCTCCCACGTCACCGTGGTGCACCGGCGCGACAGGTTCAAGGCGGAGAAGATTCTGATTGACCAGCTACTCAAAAAAACCGGGAGTGGTAATATCAGCATCATGTGGAACAGCACACTGGATGAAGTGCTGGGTAACGAAAACGGCGTGACCGGCATGCGCGTCAAGAACATCAAGGACAACAGCGCGCGCACTCACGAGGTCGAGGGGATTTTCATCGCCATCGGCCACAAGCCGAACACGGTACTCTTCGAGGGACAACTCGAGATGGACCATGGCTACATCAAGATTAAGAGCGGCGCCGAGGGCAATGCCACCGCAACCAGCATCCACGGCGTGTTCGCGGCCGGCGACGTGGCGGATCACGTCTATCGGCAGGCCATCACCTCGGCGGGCTCGGGCTGCATGGCGGCGCTCGATGCCGAGAAATATCTCGACGGTTTAGGGAACCTCTGATTGAGTCAGAGGTTCCCGCGATACAGGGATGTATCGCCATTATTCAATCACATTAAGCGATTGAATAATGGAGAAAAACGAAAATCGTGCTGTACAGGAAGTACTAATGCCGCGGGCGCAGGGATGGGCAGGAGCGGCCATTTTTCGTTTTTCGTCTCTGAAAAATGTCATGGATGACTTTTTCAGAGGTTCCTTAACGCGAAGTTGATGCCCGGCGCAGCTTGCGCCGCTTCCAGTCGCGGATGACATGCATGCGCCACAGGGCGTGCACCAAAAAATAGCCTGTTACAGCCGATACGGCCGAGACGACGAACGATCCCAGCACAAAGGGTTGCCAGATCCACGTAAACTCGGTCAACAGCCACTCCCAGGTCGGCTCGAAGGCGATGTCGTGCACAGGCAGACCCAGCAGCAGGCCTCCCAGTTTATAGGCGAAATAGCTGATAGGGGCGATGGTAAAAGGGTTGGTAATCCATACCAGCGCCACGGCAATCGGCATATTAAACTTGAAGATGACCGAGAAAACCGCAGCCGGGAGCATTTGCAAGGGCATGGGTATGAAGGCCATGAACAGGCCGATCGCCGCGCCACCGGCCACGGAGCGGCGATTGAGATGCCACAATCTAGGGTTATGTAGCCATTTCCCTAAAAACCGCAAGTGTTTATGGCCGCGAATCTTCTCTGTGTCGGGTACAAAACGTCGAATAAGTTTTCTTGCCATGCGCTAAGTTTATAGTGCTGTGGGCTAAAGCGCTACTTAGGGAGAACCGCCATCGTACTCCACGCACTCGCCTTTCTGGCGGGCATCATGCTGGTGCAGCAGCTTCCCAGCCTGCCCTCGCTGTGGTGGGCGTTGCTGATCGTCCCTTTGACGGCGCTGGTGGCATGGCGGCGCGTGTTTATAATACCCTCTCTCTTTGTGATTGGGGCCGTCTGGGTCACGCTGCAAGCGGGCCTCATCTTACAAGACAGTCTCCCGCAAGAATTGGAGGGCAAGGATCTCTGGGTGGAAGGCACGATCGCCGATCTGCCCAAAGACCTGGAACGCGGCTTCAGCACTGAGTTCGACGTAGCGCGCGCGAAGTTCGACGATGAGCCGGTAAAAATTCCCCACAGAATCCGGCTCAATATCACTAATCCGGAACTGCACCCCCGCATCGGCGATGAATGGGGATTCCTGGTGCGCCTCAAACGCCCACACGGCTTTCAAAATCCCGGCGGGTTCGACTATGAAGGCCACCTGTTCAGCGAACGTATCCGCGCCACCGGTTATGTCCGCGCGGAGCAAGCGCCCAGGTTGATCGCATCGAATCTTTATTCCTATCCTATCGGACGTTTCCGGCAATGGCTGGGCGAGCGCATCCACGCCGCGCTGGCACAAAGCCCGATGGCCGGACTCATCACGGCCTTCGCCAACGGCGACCAAGGCGGCATCAGCGATGCGCAGTGGGAAGTGTTGCGGCGCACCGGCACTACGCATCTGATAGCCATCTCCGGCATGAACATCGGCCTCGTCGCGGGGATTGTGTATTTCCTGGTGCGCTGGCTGTGGGCAATCCCCGGCTACCCCGTGCTGCGCCTACCGGCGCAGAAGGCCGCTGCGGTGGTCGCGCTGGCGGCGGCGGTTTTCTATTCCGCGCTGGCGGGCTTCGCCATTCCCACCCAGCGCGCGATAATTATGCTGGCGGTGGTGCTCGGCGCGATACTGCTCAATCGCGCCGTGCGGCCGCCGCAACTGCTGGCCACCGCCTTGCTGCTCGTGCTGATCTACGATCCGCTCGCCGTGATGTCCACCGGCTTTTGGTTGTCGTTCGCCTCGGTCGCGGTCATTCTGCTCTCGGTACAAGGCCGCGTGCGCGAGGCGAAATGGAAACAGTGGGGACGCCTGCAATGGGTGGTTGCCGTCGGCCTCCTGCCCTTGTTGCTGCTACTGTTTCAGCAGACCTCTTTATCCGGCCCGTTCGCCAACATGCTGGCCATCCCCGTGATCGAATCGCTGGTTATCCCGGTCACACTGTTGGGCGCGCTGTGCGTCGTGCTGTTGCCGCAAATTATTTCATCGTTATTGTTTCAGTTCGCCGCCTGGGTGATGGGGCTATTGTGGAAGGCATTGGAGTATCTCTCCGGACTGGAGTACAGCCTGTGGGTGCAGCATGCGCCAGTGTCCTGGGCCTTACCCGTCGGCCTGATCGGCATCGTGTGGTTGTTGATGCCGCGCGGCTGGCCCGCGCGTTGGGTGGGGACGATAGGTCTGCTCCCGCTGTTTCTGATGCGCCCGCCTGGACCCTCAACGGGTGAGGTATGGCTTACACTGCTCGACGTGGGCCAAGGTCTCGCCGCCGTCGTGCGCACCCATCAGCACGTATTGATATTTGATACCGGCGCCCGCTTCAGCGCCCGTTTCGACGCCGGCCGCGCGGCGCTCGTTCCCTATCTGCGCGCGACCGGCGTGGACGATCTCGATGTCCTGCTGGTGAGCCATGGCGATAACGATCACATCGGGGGCGCACAGTCGCTGCTTGCCGCGTTTCCGGCGAAACACATCCTGAGCGGTGTCCCGGAACGCCTGCCCGGCGCCGTGCCGTGTCAGGCCGGACAAACCTGGCGTTGGGATGACGTGGATTTCACTGTCCTCAACCCGCCGGAGGAAACAAGCTTTCGCGGCAACAATGCCGGGTGTGTGCTGCTCGTCACCAGCCGTCACGGCACGCTGCTGCTCCCCGCCGACATCGAGACCGAAGCGGAACAGTCATTGCTGGAAGCCTGGAACGGCGATCTGCACGCCGACGTACTGGTCGCCCCGCATCACGGCAGCAAGACTTCATCAACCGAAGTATTTATTGACGCCGTGCAACCGCAACTCACACTATTACCGGTCGGCTACCGCAACCGCTATAAGCATCCCCACCCCATAGTCGTGGAGCGTTACCAGCAGCGTGGCATACGCCTGCTCGATTCACCCGCCTCCGGCGCCATTACCGTCAAAATGGGAACCCAGGGCATGACGGTCTCCAGCTATCGTCAGGATGCAAAACGTTACTGGTTTGCGCCGTGAACAACCTTGGGGCGGCTTTGGCTTTGCGCCTTTTCCTGTTAGATTAGTAACGCTATGATTTACTTGAAGAGACGCTACACATGCCAAAAAATATCCTGTCCTTTTTAATGTGGCTCGGCATCGCTGTACTCGGCGCCTCTGCCGTCGGCGGCATTGCGCTCCATCGCGGCGAGGCGATTAACGCCACCTGGTTCATCGTTGCGGCGCTGTGCGTGTATGCCATCGGCTACCGTTTTTACAGCGCCTGGATCGCAGCGAAGGTGCTGGTGCTTGATGAAACACGCGCCACACCCGCCGAGTGCATCAACGACGGACGCGACTTCGTACCGACTAACCGCTGGATCGTGTTCGGCCACCACTTCGCCGCCATCGC
>JAYUCX010000018.1:0-5231 GCA_043740145.1 Gammaproteobacteria bacterium | reverse complement strand
GCTCGCCCTGGTGGATCAGTCCGCCAAAAACAGCCGGCTCGGGCCGGCCATGAAGCGCGTGGAGCCGGAGGGCCAGACCGGCGTGCGGGTGTGGTTCGAGCAGGCCAATTTCGATGACCTCGTGTTGTGGCTGGAGGCGCTGCAGCGTGACTACGGCGTGCACATCGCCACCCTCGTGGTGGAGCGTCAGGAGACGCCGGGGCAGGTCAACGCCCGGGTCGGCCTGGAAGAAGAGGGTACATGAACCCCATCGCGCGGTACCTCAGCGCCGTCCTCGTCGCCTACCTTATCTTTCTGGTGGGCACTATTCCCGCGTCCCACGCCTATAGCCTCTTCAAGGGTGGACTGGGAAACTTGCATTTGTACGGTCTGGAAGGCAGCGTCTGGTCGGGGCGGGCGGCCCAGGCCGACTATGGACAGCACCGCCTTGGCCCGCTGCAATGGGAACTGCTGGCCCGCAAACTGCTGTTGGGGCGTCTGGAGCTGAGCTGGCATTCTGACGGCGAGACCAGCAAGAGCTCTGGGGTTATTGCCCGTAAACTCACAGGAGCGGTATGGATCCGCCAAATTGACAGCCATCTGCCTATGGCGGATCTTCCCAGTTTACCCAATCTCGGTCCGCTCAAACCGCAAGGGGTATTGGGAGTGGATCTTCAGGATATCAGCATAAAGAAAGGGATCATCACCAGCGGGCGTGGCCGCATGGTCTGGCATGGGGCGGGTTTTTCAGCCCCGCGGCCGGTCGCGCTCGGTGACCTCGAAATGAACCTGAGCAGCGACGCGAGCGGCGTGAAAGGCGTGTTGCACGACACCGGCGGCCCGCTGCAAGCGCAAGGCACGCTGTTACTGAAACCGGACGGCGCATATCAATTCACCGGTACGCTGGCCGCACGCAATCCGGAACTCGCCGAGGGCCTGAAATTCTTAGGTACGCCCGGCCCCAACGGTGCCATCAGCATGGCCTGGTCGGGTGTCTATGCAGGTGAGCCGGCGGCTGCTGCAAAGCCCTAAGCCTTAGCAGGCTGTTGAAAAACAGCCTGCGTGCGGCGCATGGGCGAGCAGCACTGCTGTGAGCGGACAAGCCACGGATGGCTTGCCCTGGACTTGCAAGCGGCGCAGGAAGCGAGAGCGCAGCAAGCGCCGCCATTTTTCAAGCACGGTTTATGTGCTTGAAAATGGAGCAAAGCAAAAACCGCGTTTTTTGCTTTGTGCCGGGCAGGAAGCCCCAATGCCGCGGGCGGTCGCTCACGGCATCCTGCCTACTGCGACACTAGTACGTCCCTGTACGTCGCAGGGATGCGCAGGAGCGGCCGAGTTGAAAAAGGCCATGGATGGCCTTTTTCAACATCCTGTTAGGCGCCTAAAGCTAGACATAACCTAGCTCCCATGTCAGAGTGGCCTCCTAAACCACTCACCACGGGGGCACTATGGAAACCAGTCAAATCAACCTGGCCGCTATTCCTGACCAGGTCATCAAAGTCATCACCACGCCTGTCGCTTTTTTCCGCAGCATGGCCAAGACCGGGGGCCTGCTTGATCCACTGATCTTTGTAATCGTCATTGCGGTCGTCAATGGCCTGTTGCAGTCCCTAGGATTCTTTATTGGCATCCATCCTATGTTGGGTGCAGGGATGGCCTTGGGAAGCATCATTATTATTCCCATCTTCGCCATCATCGGCAGCTTCATCGGCGCCGGCATTCTGTATGTGATCTGGAAGTTGATGGGCTCGACGCAAAACTATGAAACGGCCTACCGCTGTCTGGCTTACATCTACGCCATTTCACCGATACTCACGCTGCTTGGTTTTGTCCCCTACCTCAATCTGGTAGGGCTCGCGTGGATGCTCTATCTATTGGTCGTCGCCAGCGTAGAGGTCCACAACATCGCCACTAAGACCGCCTGGATCGTGTTCGGCATTCTTACCGCGCTGTTGGCGTTGTTCCAGATCAGCGCCTATCAGGCAGCGCGCCAAATGGGTCAGAGCGACGAGGCGATGCAGCGCAACATGGGCGAATTCAGCCCACAGATGGAACAGATGCAAAAACAAATCGAGGAGGAGATGAAGAAACATCCGCCGCAGCCGGAACAGCAGACAGAGTGACGGGTTCCAGATCTTCTGAAACGATCATAATCTGAAAGGTGGCAATGAAAAGGCACGGTTCTTGCTAAAGCTTTTGGGAGCTATTTCAAAGCGGGGTTAAAGGTATGAACTTCAAGATGCTTAAGCGCGCGCTTGCCATCATCGTGAGTTGTCTCATGATGTTCCCGGCGGTGACTCTGGCCGACGACCTCACCGACAGTCCGCGGCTTTACCATCGAGATTCAGGGAAATACCCTGTTCATGGCCGGTTACATGTATGATGCGAGCGGTACGATGAGCACCGCGACGCTTTGCCAGGGGACATGGCAGCAATACGCCAATGGACAAACCTTGACCGGTACTTATCATCCGCCCTCGAACCCTGGCAATGTAGGCGCTGTCACACTGCAATTCACTAATGCCACCGAGGTTACATTCACTCTGTCCGATGGCAGACAAATCCCGCTCACCCGTTACAGGTTCTAAAAATCCCTGACCGCGGCAATGCCCAAATCCCCGCAAATCCTCCGCACCCAGACCCTCGCCAAGACCCGCATCTTTCATGTAGAGCAGGTCGCCCTGCGCTTTCCCAACGGCGTCGAGGTTGAGTACGAACGGCTGCGCAGCTCGCCGCGCGGCGCGGTGCTGATTGTGCCCATGCTGGATAACGACACCGTGCTGCTGATTCGCGAATACGCCGCCGGAGTGGAACGTTATGAGCTCGCCCTGCCCAAGGGGCGAGTCGAGAGGGGCGAGGCGCTGCTCGACGCCGCCAACCGCGAGATCAAGGAAGAGGTCGGTTACGGCGCGCGCACGCTGAGCCACGTCACCTCGCTCACCTTGGCACCGGGCTATCAGGCCCACGTCACGCACATCGTGCTTGCCCAAGACCTGTATCCCGATAAACAGCCCGGCGATGAACCGGAAGAGATCGAGGTCGTGCCGTGGAAGCTGAGCGAGCTTAAAGCGCTGTTGGCGCAGGACGAGTGCACCGAGGCACGTAGCATCGCCGCGTTATTTATCGTGCGCGAGATGCTGCTGAAATGAGCAGCCGAGACGACGACCCCAGCCGACTTCTGGTAGCTCCCGGCATCCTGCCTCTGACGTACAGGGAAGAACTAATGTCGCGGGAGGCAGGACGCCGGGAGCGACCCGCGACATTAGTAGAACCCTTCGCTATCGCTCTTCCCTGTATGTTAGAAGCGGTGATTGAAATTGCCGCAGAGGCCGGACGCAAGATCATGCAGGTCTACGCCACCGACTTCGCCGTGACCCACAAAGACGACCTTACGCCGCTCACCCACGCCGACCTCGCCGCGCACCAGACGATTTGTGAGGGCTTGAGGCGGCTCACGCCCGATCTACCCATGCTATCGGAGGAATCCGCCCACATCCCGTTTAGCGAGCGCGCCGCGTGGCGGCAATATTGGCTGATAGATCCGCTCGATGGCACCCGCGAATTCATCAAGCGCAACGGCGAGTTTACTGTGAACATCGCACTCATCGTTGAGAAATGCCCCGTGCTGGGCGTGGTGTACGCGCCGGTGACGGGGCTCTGTTACTTTGCGAGCCACGGTCACGGCGCCTATAAACAAGCTCCGGGCGCTGCACCCCATGCCATACACGCCAGGCGCTATGCGGGCGGGCGCTGTAACGTACAGGGACGTACTAATGTCGCGGGAGGCAGGATGCCGGGAGCGACTGTGGTGGCCGCCAGCCGCTCACACAGTGGCGACAGCCTGCGCGGTTTTCTCGCCCGGCTCGGCGACCACGAAATCCTGAGCATCGGCAGCTCGCTCAAATCCTGTCTGGTGGCCGAGGGCCGGGCCGATGTTTATCCGCGCCTCGGCCCCACCTCCGAGTGGGACACCGCCGCCGCACAATGCGTCGTCGAGGAGGCCGGTGGCCAGGTGACGGACACCGCCATGCAAACGCTACGCTACAACACCAAGCCCGAACTCCTCAATCCCCACTTCTTTGTGTCCGGCGATCCCGAACGGGACTGGTCGCACTATCTTAAAGACGCCGATATTTTTTGACTTATTGGCTGAGATGTAGTTCTTTCGGGGCTACAAAAAAGCAATTACCACGGCATATCACTGCCGTCGTAGGCGATAAAGCGGCCGGAGTCTTTTAAGACAAACTGCTCCATCACCTTGCGCATCCCGCGCACGCTGACCTCGGTGGTGATCTCGCCGTTCGGGCCGCCCATGTCGGTCTTGACCCAACCCGGATGCAAAACCAGCGCGCCGATGCGGCGCGCCTTGAGGTCGCGCGCCAGACTCACCATGACGGCATTCAACGCCGCCTTGCTGGAGCGATACAAATAGCTCCCACCGCTCCCGTTATCCGCCATGCTGCCCATCAGACTGGATAAGGCCGCGATCAAGCGCTTGTCGCTGTGCGCCACCTGCTCCGCAAAGACCTCGGCCATTTTGGCAGCGGCCATGGTGTTGATGCGAAACGCATGATTCCACGCCTGGTAATTCAGCGTGCCGAAACTCTCGTCACTATTTCCCGCATAAACGCCCGCGTTGTTGAGCAATATATCAATAGGCGTGTCGCGCAACTCTTTGCCAAGCGCCTCAATCTGCTTGTGATCCGCCACATCCAGCTCGTGCACGCTGGTGTTTTTATATTGTGATGCTAGCTGTCTCAGCTCGCGCGCCTTGTCCGGTTCCCTACAGCAGGCATGCACCTGCCAGTTGTCCTTTGCATACTGGCGCACAAACTCCAGGCCTAAACCACGATTCGTTCCGGTGATCAGTATGGTAGACATCGCCGCCTCCCTTCGTTTCCCAGTGTGGATAAGGAGTTTTACCAAATAGCACGGCAAGGAACAAGCTCAAGAGTGGTGGCCAGGGACGGAATCGAACCGCCGACACGGGGATTTTCAGATGTTCTTATTAATCAATTAGTTAGCATCTAGGCCCGCCCTCGCTCGCCTATACTTGCCTATAATCGCCCAGTACGTCACGTTTCCCCCACGTTCTCAAAAGCGTGGAAGTGGTACAGTTGACTACAGGCCCACAGTCTGGCCTTGCCAGTCTGTGACAACGCCTTCACAAGTGCGCCAGCATTTGTGGCCGTTCGCTCCCGCCACCATCCGAAGTTTGATCTTGCCCCGAAATCCCGGACACTCGATTAAGC
>JAYUCX010000017.1:0-5233 GCA_043740145.1 Gammaproteobacteria bacterium | reverse complement strand
CCATGTGCTGGCCTTTGTTTTTTGTGAAACATGGGTCGCTCCCGGCATCCTGCCTCCCGCGACATTAGTACTTCCCTGTACGTCAAAAACGCTGTGCTGGAGTATAATATCGATAACATGGATACTGAAGCGGCGCTGTGACTGATCTTACGCACATCCGCAATTTTTCCATCATCGCCCACATTGATCATGGTAAGTCTACGCTGGCCGACCGCTTCATCCAGATCTGCGGTGGTTTGAGTTCCCGTGAGATGTCCGAGCAGGTGCTCGATTCTATGGATCTGGAGCGCGAACGCGGCATCACTATCAAGGCGCAGAGCGTGTCACTCCATTATCGTGTCAAGGACGGCACCGACTATCTGCTGAATTTCATTGATACCCCCGGTCACGTGGATTTCTCTTATGAGGTCTCGCGCTCGCTGGCGGCCTGCGAAGGCGCCCTGCTAGTGGTGGACGCCGCTCAGGGAGTGGAGGCGCAGAGTGTCGCGAATTGTTATACCGCGATCGAGCAGGGGCTCGAGGTGGTGCCGGTGCTGAACAAGATTGACCTGCCCTCCGCCGACCCCGACCGGGTCATCAAAGAGATCGAGGAGATCATCGGCATCGAGGCCACCGACGCGCTGCGGGTGAGCGCGAAGACCGGCGCTGGCATTGAGGAATTATTAGAGGAGATCATCGCCCGAATCCCGCCGCCCAAGGGCGATACCGGCGCGCCGCTGCAGGCGCTGATTATAGATTCCTGGTTCGACAATTTTGTCGGCGTGATCTCGCTGGTGCGCGTGATGCAGGGTACGGTGGCCCCTAAGCAAAAGCTCATGGTGATGTCCACCGGCCGCAACTATCAAGTTGACAAGGTCGGTATCTTCACGCCGAAACGCACGGAAAGAAACCAGCTCAGCGCCGGCGAGGTGGGTTACATCATCGCCGGTATCAAAGACATCAACGGCGCGCCGGTCGGCGACACACTCACTCACCTGGAGCGGCCGGCCGCCGCGCCGCTGCCCGGCTTCAAGGCCGTGCAGCCGCAGGTGTTCGCCGGCCTGTTCCCCATAGACGGTGAAGACTACGAGGCCTTCCGCGAGGCGCTCTCCAAGTTGCGCCTGAACGATGCGGCGCTGTATTACGAACCGGAGACCTCGCAGGCGCTGGGATTCGGTTTCCGCTGCGGCTTTTTGGGCCTGTTGCACATGGACATCGTGCAGGAGCGCCTGGAGCGCGAATACAATCTGCACCTCATCAGCACCGCGCCGACGGTGGTCTACGAGGTGTTGACTACCAAGGGCGAAGTACTCAAAGTGGATAATCCCGCCAAACTGCCGGAACCCAATTACATCGCCGAGATGCGCGAACCTATCATCGAGGCCCACATCTTGACGCCGCAGCAATATCTCGGCAATGTAATTAACTTGTGCGAGGAGAAGCGCGGGGCGCAAAAAAACATGCAATATCTCGGTAACCAGGTGGCGCTCACCTACGAGTTGCCGATGAACGAGGTGGTGATGGATTTTTTTGACCGGCTCAAATCCGTCAGCCGCGGTTATGCCTCGCTCGATTATAAATTCGCGCGCTTCCAGGCCTCCAACCTGGTGAAGCTCGATATCCTCATCAACGGCGAGAAGGTGGACGCCCTGTCGCTGATTGTGCACCGCGATCAGTCCGCTCACCGCGGCCGCGAGCTGACCGATAAGATGAAGGAGATCATCCCGCGGCAGATGTTCGATGTGGCGATACAGGCGGCAATCGGTTCGCAAGTCATCGCGCGCCAGACGGTCAAGGCGCTGCGTAAAAACGTAATCGCAAAGTGTTACGGCGGCGACATCTCGCGCAAGCGTAAACTGCTCGAAAAACAAAAGGCGGGGAAAAAACGGATGAAGCAAGTCGGCTCCGTGGAGATCCCGCAAGAGGCGTTTATGGCGGTATTACAGGTAGGGAAAAAATAGGAACAATCTGATTAGAATTTCGCACTGCGCGGGATGAACCCGCGCAGGCGACCAAAGTGGAGAGACGTTTCTCCCCTTTGGAAACCCCATGGCTTTGTAGCCGCAGCAAGCTGCGGAATAGGATTGTAATAATGAACTTCGATTTTCCAACAATTTTGGTGCTGGCGACGGCGGTGACGGGAGCGATCTGGCTGGCGGACAGCCTGATCTGGGCGCCGCGCAGGCGTTTGGCGACTGCGGGCAGCGCGACTCAGGATACCCAGGCGCTCAAGGAACCCTTGATCGTCGAGTATGCGCGCTCGTTTTTCCCGGTGATACTCGCGGTGCTGGTGCTGCGCTCCTTTGTGGCGGAACCGTTTCGCATCCCCTCCAACTCGATGATGCCCACCTTGCTGACCGGCGACTTTATTCTGGTCAATAAATTCAGTTATGGCCTGCGCCTGCCGGTGCTCAATCAAAAGGTCATCGCCCTGGGCGAGCCCAAGCGCGGCGATGTGGTGGTGTTTCGCTACCCCAACAATCCCACGATAGACTACATCAAGCGGGTAGTGGGTGTGCCGGGCGATAAGATTACCTACACCGATAAAAAACTGTATATCAACGGTAAGCCGGTGACGCAACAACCGGTGGGCGAGTATGCCGGCATGGGCGCGGGGGCGGCTATGACGGGCGCAAGCCTGCTCAGGGAAAGTCTCGACGGCGTGGAGCATGACATCTTGACACGCCCCGGACAACTCACCGCCGAAGGTGAGTTCAGCGTGCCGCCGGGCGAGTATTTTGTGATGGGCGATAACCGCGACAACAGTAACGACAGCCGTTATTGGGGGACGGTCCCGGAGGTCAATCTGGTCGGCAAGGCGTTTATGATCTGGATGAACTGGGATGTGTCCAACGGCGGTGTCGCATGGGGGCGCATTGGCTCGACGATACACTGATACGTTGATTTTCAATAACCATGTGAGCGGAGGTGCTATGAATGCTATGAACAAGAATCACGCACGGCAGCAAGGCATGACGTTTATAGGGGTGGTGATCGTGCTGGGCCTGATCGCCTTTTTCGTGCTGGTTGCCCTCAAGCTGATTCCGCTTTATCTGGAGAATTTCAAGATCGTCTCCAGCCTGCAATCACTTAAAAGCGAGGCGGAACTGGGCTCCAAGTCCGCGCCTGAAATCATGACGCTGCTCAGCAGGCGTCTTGACATCAACGATGTCCGGCGCCTTACCCCCAAGGATATCGAGATCAAGGCGGGTTCCGGCCGGGCTCTGGTACGGATCAAATATGAGGCGCGCGAGTCGTTCATCGGCAATGTTGATATCGTGGCCAAGTTTGACGACAGCGTGGAGCTGACCGGCCGTTGAGCGGCGCTGCAGGTAAATTAAAGCTCGGCTACCGTTTCACTGACGGCACGCTGCTCGAAGCTGCTTTAACCCATCGCAGCGCGGGTAGTATAAACAATGAACGGATGGAGTTTCTGGGTGACGCGATCTTGAACTTCATTATCGCTGAAGAGATTTATCAGCGCTTTCCGCGGGCGCACGAAGGCGAGTTGAGTCGGCTGCGCGCGAGCCTCGTCAAGGAGGAAACGCTGGCGCACCTCGCGCGGGACCTGGAACTGGGCCAGCATCTCATTCTCGGTCAGGGCGAGCAGAAGAGCGGCGGCCACCGCCGTGCCTCCACGTTGGCCGATGCGCTCGAGGCCCTGATCGGTGCGGTATATCTGGACGGAGGATTCGCCGCGTGCCGTGAAATGATCGTGTCACTGTATTGTGAACGCCTCGATGCCGCCTCGCCCAGCACGGATCTGAAGGACCCCAAGACTCGTCTCCAGGAATATCTACAGTCGCGTAGATTGCCGCCGCCGCTCTACAATGTGCTGGAAATCTCCGGCGAGGCGCACGCACAAACTTTTAGAATGGAATGCTTCGTGCAGGGCCGCGAGTCCACACAAGGCACCGGCAGCAGCCGGCGGCGCGCCGAGCAGGACGCCGCGGAGAAGATGCTTGAATTATTGGAAGCGAGGTAACAGCTTGCTGAAAAACGTGATCAGGGGATGCAGCGCAAGGCGGAAACGGGCGTAAAAGCGGAGTTTACACATAGTAAATGAGCATTTTGAGCCCGTTTCCAACGCCGTGATGCGCCCCTCAGCGCGTTTTTCAGCAAGCTGTTAACGGATGCTGGCGCATTGCGGCCATGTCGCCATAGTAGGGCGGCCCAATGTGGGGAAGTCCACGTTGCTTAACCACATACTCGGCCAGAAGATCAGCATCATCTCGCGCCGCCCGCAGACTACGCGCCATGCTATTCTGGGCATTAAAACCGAACACGGCACGCAGGTGGTCTACGTGGATACGCCGGGACTGCACCGGGGTGGCAAGCGCGCCATGAACCGTTACATGAATCGCGCCGCCAAAGGCTCCCTCAGTGACGTGGACGTGGTGGTGTTTCTGGTGGAGGCCATGCGTTGGACGCCGGAGGATGAACACGTCTGCGAGATGCTCAAGACCGTCCGTGCCCCGGTGATCCTGGTGGTCAATAAGGTGGACAAGATCAGCGACAAGACGGCCCTGTTGCCTTTTTTACAAACGCTTTCCGGTAAAATGGATTTCGCCCACATCATTCCGCTCGCCGCCCGCAGCGGCCACAGCGTGGCGATATTGGAGGAAAAGGTGCGGAGCCTGTTGCCGCCGGGGGAGGCTTTTTATCCTGAAGATCAGGTGACCGACCGCAGCGAACGTTTCCTCGCCGCCGAACTCATACGCGAAAAATTGATGCAGAGTCTGGGGCAGGAACTGCCCTATGCGGCCACGGTGCAGATCGAGAAATTTTCCCGCCAGGATGCCGTGCTGCACATTGACGCAATCATCTGGGTAGAGCGCAGCGGGCAAAAGGCCATCGTGATCGGCGACGGTGGAAAGCGTCTCAAGGAGATCGGCCGGCAGGCACGCCTCGATATGGAACGGCAGTTTGAGGGTAAAGTATTTTTGCAGATGTGGGTAAAGGTCAAGGAAGACTGGTCAGACAATGAGCAGGCGCTCGCCAGTTTGGGCTTCGATTAAGGGCACCTCTAAAAATGCGTCTTTTGTCTTTATGCTGCGTTGGAATTCTACTCGAAATGCTCATGTACTGGCGTGTACACTCCGCTTTCTAGCAGAATTCCGCCTTGCCTAAAGACAAAATCCACTATTTTTAGAGATACCCTAAATGAACACCGTCCGCATAAAACTTCAACCCGCCTACGTGCTGCACCAGCGGCCGTATCGTGATACCAGCGCGCTCATCGAGGCCTTCACCG
>JAYUCX010000016.1:0-5248 GCA_043740145.1 Gammaproteobacteria bacterium | reverse complement strand
GCACCTCTAAAAATGCGTCTTTTGTCTTTATGCGGCGTTGGAATTCTACTCGAAATGCTCATGTACTGCCGTGTACACTGCGCTTTCTCGCAGAATTTTGCCTTGCCTAAAGACAAAATCCACTATTTTTGGAGGCGCCCTGGTGGATTATGCCAGCCCGGCAAACTGCAAATAAGCCTGGGTCAGATCCTTTCCCCACAACAACGCGAGCCCCCCCGCCAGGGCCAGATACGGGCCGAATGGGATGGGCACGTTTTTATCCCTACCGCGTAACAGAATCAATGCGATGCCCACCAACGCCCCCAACAGGGATGACAGCAAGATCACGACAGGCAGGGCCTGCCAGCCCAGCCAGGCCCCTAGCATGGCGAGCAGCTTGAAGTCGCCGTGCCCCATGCCCTGCTTGCCGGTGACCAGCTTGAACACGATATAGACCGACCACAGGCTGAGGTAACCCGCCAAGGCGCCGATGATAGCGGTCTCGCTGTCCACGAACACATTAAACAGGCTTAAGCTAAGACCGGCCCACAAAAAAGGCAAAGTGATGCTGTCCGGTAACAGTTGATGATCGAAGTCTATGAAGCTCAAGGCGATCAACGCCCAGGTCAGCGGCAGCGCAGCGAGTCCCACCACGCCGGCGCCGAAATGCCATGCGACTACCGCCGACAAAAGCGCCGTCGAGACCTCGACGATGGGATAACGCAGCGCTATGCGCGCGCCACAGCCTGCACATTTACCACCCAACAGCAGGTAACTCAACAGGGGGATGTTCTCTGCGGCCTTGATGCCCCTATCGCACTGCGGACAGTGCGAAGGTGGGTGCAATAGATCAAAGCGCGCCGGTGCGATGGTCTGTGGTGCGCCATTCAACTCCGCACAGTGCGCGCGCCATTCACGCTCCATCATCTGCGGCAGCCGGTGGATCACGACATTCAAAAAACTGCCGACAATGAGGCCGAGCAGGCCGGCGGCGATGATGAAAATCAGGGGGTCGGTTTGGAAGATCAGGAACAGGTTCATGGGGGAATTATAATAGCCGCCTGTAGGTGTGCATTTATTCGCACCTCAGCATGGGTCATTGCGAAGCTACGTGACTGCTGTAAATAGTAGCCTAGGTAGGTCAGGTCAAGGCGTTTAACGCCGGACCCGACAGCGTCGGATCCGCTACGCTTGATCCGACCTACAACTGCGGTCATTATCAATATCAGGCAGCTTGCGCAGCCGAAAGCAGCCCAACCCCCTTATACCACCGACCCCAATTTAAATATCGGCAGATACATCGCCACCACCAAACCGCCGACCAGTACGCCCAGTATCACCATGATGAGCGGTTCGAGCAGGCTGCTCAAGGAATCTACCTGGTTGTCCACATCTTCCTCATAGAAATCGGCGACCTTGATGAGCATCGTGTCCAGCGAGCCGGATTCTTCTCCGATTGCGGCCATCTGCACCACCATGTTCGGGAACAGATTGGATTGACGCATGGCCTGGTTCAACTGCTGGCCGGTGGATACCTCGTCGCGCATTTTGAGGATGCCGTCCGCGTAGACGATGTTACCCGACGCCCCCGCAACCGATTGCATGGCCTCCACCAGCGGCACGCCGGCGGCGAACATGGTGGCGAGGGTGCGCGCGTAGCGGGCGATAGTGGCCTTGGTAACGATGTCGCCGATGATCGGCGCCCGCAGCAGCATGCGGTCGAGCAGCCGGCTGAATTTGCGCGAGCGGCGCTTGGCCTGGACGAGTCCCATGACGGCCAGTATGATGCCGCCGAAGATCGCCCACCACCACTGTTGGAAGGTCGCCGAGAGGTCAATGACGAACCGGGTCAGGGCCGGCAGGTCGGCACCGAAGCCTTTGAACAGCGATTCGAACTGCGGGATGACAAAAATGAGCAGGATGGCGGTGATGATGAAGGCCACCACCAGCACCGCGGTGGGATACCACAAGGCCTTTTTGATCTTGCCCTTCAGGGCCTCGATCTTTTCCTTGTAGGTGGCGATCTTGTGCAGCAACGTTTCCAGAATACCGGCATGTTCGCCGGCGCGCACCAGATTGCAGAACAATTCATCGAAGTAATAGGGGTGTTTTTCCAGCGCCTCGGTCAGCGAGGTGCCGCTCTCCAGATCGCCCTTGATGGCGAGCATCAACTCCTGCATGCTGGCGTTGTCATTACCGCGGCCGATGATCTCGAAGGACTGCACCAGCGGCACGCCCGCCGAGATCATGGTGGCAAGCTGGCGGCTCATGACGGCGATGTCTTTGGGGGTGATCTTCTTCTTGCGGCGCCCGAAGTTAGAGCGCTTTTTGATCTTGATGGGGTTGATGCCCTGCCGGCGCAGATCCGCCTTGACCAGCGCGATGGTCGTGGCGCGCGTCTCGCCCTTGATACGGTTGCCCTGTCTGTTGGAACCTTCCCAAATGAAGGTATCTTGTTTAATCGCCTTTGCAGCCATAATGTTCAAGACCTCTCGTGTAACACAGCAAGACAAACTACTCCTTATTCGACATTAGCGGCAGAAGAATAGATAACTTTAGTGTCTCGGTGAAATTTTATCCTAAAAACGGCTGTTAAACCGCCAAGACGCCAAGGTCGCAATGGAAATCAAACTCGTCAACCCGCAGGGTGACCACTCAAGCTTGCTCAACCTCTTGTCTAACCCGCGTTCTTAGCGCCTTGGCGGTTTCAACTGCTTTTTCTAGGTTTATTCGTTGGTGACCCGGTTGATCTCCTCAAGGCTGGTGACGCCCTGTTTGACCTTCTTTAGCCCCGACTCGCGCAGGTCGGCCACCCCTTCTTTTTTGGCCTGATCATTGATCTGCATGGAGTTGCCGTCCGCCATGATGATGCGCCCCATTTCCTCGGAGACCGTCATGACTTGATAGATGCCGACCCGACCGCGGTAACCCTCGGCGCAGTTCTCGCAGCCGGCTCCGGGGCCGTAGACCTTGAAGTTGCCGATCTCTTCCGGCTTGAAGCCTTCTTCGAGCAGCGCCTCCTTCGGGATGTCCAAGGGTTTTTTGCAGTGGGTGCACAAACGCCGGGCGAGGCGCTGGGCAATGATGAGCGAAACCGAGGAGGCGATGTTGAACGGTGCGACACCCATGTTCACCAGCCGGGTCAGGGTCTGCGGGGCGTCGTTGGTGTGCAGGGTGGAGAGCACCATGTGGCCGGTCTGGGCGGCCTTGATGGCGATCTCGGCCGTCTCCAGATCACGAATCTCTCCCACCATGATGACGTCCGGGTCCTGGCGTAGAAAGGCGCGCAGCGCCGAGGCGAAGGTCAGGCCGGCCTTGGGGTTGACATTGAGCTGGTTGATGCCGGGGAGATTAATTTCCACCGGGTCTTCGGCGGTGCAGATATTGCGGTCGGCGGTATTGAGGATAGTGAGCGCGGTGTACAGCGACACGGTTTTACCGCTGCCGGTGGGGCCGGTGACCAGCACCATGCCGTAGGGGCGATGGACGGCGTCAATAAATAATTTTTTCTGGTCTTCCTCGTAGCCCAGCGCGTCTATGCCGTGCTGGGCGCTGGCCGGGTCCTGGATGCGCAGTACGATCTTTTCGCCGAACAGGGTGGGGCAACTGCTGACGCGGAAGTCCACTGCGCGATTCTTGGAGATCTGCATCTTCATGCGGCCGTCCTGCGGGATGCGCCGCTCCGAGATGTCGAGCCGCGACATCACCTTCAACCGTGCGGCGATGCGATTGGCGAGCGCCACCGGCGGCGAGGTCACCTCACGCAGCACGCCATCCTGGCGAAACCGCACCCGCAGCGTCTTTTCGTAGGGCTCGAAGTGGACGTCCGACACCCCTTTGTTAATGGCGTCCAACAAAACTTTGTTGACGAACCGTACCACCGGCGTGTCGTCTACATCCGCCTCGGAGATATCGGCCGCGGCCTGCTCGTCGCCGGAGGTGATCTGGAGATCGTCCAGACTGACATCGTCCAGGATCGAGATGGCGCTGTTGCGCGCCTCCAAGACCTTGTCTATGGTCTTGGCGAGCCTGTCCTCCTCGACCAGTACCGGCTCGGTATTCAGGCCGGCATGGAACTTGATCTCATCGAGGGCACGCACATTGGTGGGATCGGCTACTGCGACAAACAGCTTGTTGCCGCGCTTGAAGAGCGGCAGGGTGTGATGCTCGCGCATCAGTTTTTCATCCACCTGGGCCGCAGCGGTTTGATCCATGTCCATCGCATTGAGATCAAAAAGCGGCACGCCGAACTCCTGGGAGGCGGCGGTGGCGATGGCCCGGCTCGACAGGATTCTGCTTTGCACGAGGTAGGTGACAAAGGGGACCTTGCTGCGCAGGGCCTGTTCGTAGGCCTGCTGGGCCAGGGCCTCGGTCAACAGGCCGTCCTGCACCAGGCGGCGCCCCAACCCGCTCACGTTGAGTTTTACGTTCGATATGGCCATGATCTAATAATATCGTACCGTTTAGGCTTGAACTTAATAGTAGATTATTGCATGGCAAATAGCCAATAGCCGACGAGCGGCAACTTGTCATAGCTTGAGGCTCCAAGTACCATGTTTGTTTGTCTATAAAAAAGGCTTCGGAGCGGATATGTTTCACGGCAGTATGGTAGCCTTAGTCACGCCGATGCAGGCGGACGGCGCGCTCGACCCGGAGTCCCTGCGGCGCCTGGTCGAGTTTCACATTGAGCAGGGCAGCGACGCCATCGTGGCGGTGGGCACTACTGGCGAATCGGCCACCCTGGACGACGAGGAGCATTGCGGGGTGATCCGCCAGGTGGTGGATTTCGCCGCCGGGCGCATCCCGGTCATCGCCGGGACGGGCGCCAATTCGACCACCGAGGCCATAGGCCTCACCCGTTGCGCCATGCAGGCCGGCGCCGATGCCTGTCTGCTGGTCACGCCCTACTATAACAAGCCCACCCAGCAGGGCTTGTATCTCCACCATAAGGCGGTGGCCGAGGCGGTGCCTATCCCGCAGATCCTCTATAATGTCCCCGGCCGCACCGCCTGCGACATGCTGCCGGAAACGGTGCAACGGCTGGCGGCCATCCCCAACATCATCGGCATCAAGGAGGCCACCGGAGACCTCGCGCGGGCGCGGGAGATTCTGGATCGCTGTGGTGATATAATAGATATCTACGCGGGTGACGACGCCACCGCGATGGACATTATTTTAATGGGTGGCAAGGGAGTCATCTCGGTGACGGCCAATGTAGCGCCCCGGCTCATGCACGAGATGTGCGCGGCGGCGCTGGCGGACGACCGGG
>JAYUCX010000015.1:0-5284 GCA_043740145.1 Gammaproteobacteria bacterium | reverse complement strand
GATCTCTACAAGTTGCAGGCGGCACTCACGCGGCAGCCGCTTGGCATACTCGTCATAGCCCGATTTCACCCAATCGGGCATACGCTCGCCGACCGCGATGAGATGAATGCGCAGCGTCAGGTTCCCGCGCTGCGAGCCCGCTTGACGGCAGGCGCCCGGCGCTTGCCTGTGGTTTTTGCAGACGCGGTTCTTTTGACGTGCAGGGAAGTACTAATGTCGCGGGAGGCAGGAAGCCGGGAGCGACTGGGTTTAGTAACACCGCTTTTGGCGGCGGACTTCGCGCTCTTTTTCGGCTTCCCGCCTTTCACGGAACCAGTGCCTTCCTCTATTGCAGCATCACCCCAGAGTTTTTCCAAATTATAGAAATCGCGCGTCTGGGGAAGCATGATATGCACCACCGCATCGCCGAGATCCACCAGCGCCCATTCGCCGGCCTGCTCGCCTTCCACGCCGAGCGGCGGCAAGCCTTTTTTCTTTGCCTTTTCAACGACGTGATAGGCGATGGCCTTGACCTGACGATCCGAGGTTCCGCTCGCGACGATCATGAGATCGGTGACATTGCTTAGGCCACGCACGTCGAGTACTTTGATATCCTGCGCCTTGAGGTCTTCCAAGGCGTCTATCACCAATTTCTTCAAGCGATCGAGTCGCATCGGTTCTCCTTGTGGACGGTTGAATATAAATTTTCAGTCTTGATGATTTTCAGCACCGACTCCGGCAACAGAAAACTCGCACTGTTCCTCTCCGCAATCAGCCGGCGGATCTGCGATGAGGAGATGTCCAGTTGGGTGATGGGGCAGAGAAAAATACAACCGGCGCTGGATGTTGTGAGCCATTTAGGATCATCCACCCGCCGCTCCGTGAGCAACTGTCTGATCTCATCCGCCGGTTCGCCCGTCCAACCGGGGCGGTGCGCGGCCACGATGTGGGCAAGCCCCGGAAGCTCTTTCCAGCGATGCCAGGTGTTGAGTTTCAAAAACGCATCCATGCCCACAATAAGGCAGAGCGGCATAGTGCCGAGTTCGGCACGCAGCGACAGCAGCGTATCCACCGTATAGGAAGGGCCGCTGCGCCTTAACTCGCGGTCATCCACGCGCAGACCGGGCACGCCCTTGATTGCGGCCTTGACCATGCTCAATCGTTGTCCGGCGCTTACAATGGGCGGGCTGCGGTGCGGTGGTTGACCGGTGGGGATTAAGTGCAATTCGCTGAGTTTCAGGGCCTGGTACACTTCCACGGCGAGGCGCAGGTGGCCGAAATGAATGGGGTCAAAGCTGCCGCCTAAAATGCCAATCATGATAAACAAGTAGCAAGTGACAAGTGACAAGTGACAAGAAAAAAGTAATACACCTTGCTACTTGAAACTTGAAACTTGCAACTATTTTCTAACATGTCCCTCGCCGAGTACGATGAATTTTTGCGTGGTCAGGCCCTCCAGCCCCACCGGGCCGCGCGCATGCAGTTTATCTGTGCTGATACCGATCTCCGCGCCCAGGCCATATTCGAAACCGTCGGCGAGCCGGGTGGAGGCGTTCACCATCACCGAACTGGAATCCACTTCACGCAGAAAACGTTGCGCGTGAGAAAAATCCTCGGTGACAATGGCGTCAGTGTGTTGCGATCCGTGCTGCTCGATATGTTCGATGGCCTCGTCAATATTGTTCACCACACGCACCGCGAGTATCGGCGCGAGATATTCGGTGTTCCAATCTTCTTCGGTCGCGGTCTTGGCGTTAGGCGCCAATGCGCGCGTCGCCTCGTCGCCGCGCAGTTCCACGCCGGCCTCTTGATACATCTTGGCGAGTCGCGGCAGCACGCGCGGGGCGATGTCCTTGTTGACCAATAGCGTTTCCATGGTATTGCAGGTGCCGTAGCGCTGGGTCTTGGCGTTGTAGGCGACCTTGACGGCCTTCTCGACATCGGCCTTGTCATCTATGTACACATGGCAGACGCCATCCAGGTGTTTCAGCACCGGCACCGTGGCCTCGGCGCTTATGCGCGCGATCAGGCCCTTACCACCGCGCGGCACGATCACGTCCACGTATTGCTTCATGCGGATCAACTCGCCGACTGCGGCACGGTCGCTGGTCTCGATGACCTGTACGGCGTCTTCCGGCAAACCGGCGCGTTTGAGCCCCGCGTGTATGCAGGCGGCGATGGCTTGATTGGAATGCAGCGCCTCGGAGCCGCCGCGCAGGATGGCTGCATTACCCGCCTTGAGGCATAGCCCCGCGGCGTCGGCCGTGACATTGGGACGCGACTCATAAATAATGCCGATCACGCCGAGCGGCACGCGCATCTTGCCGACCTGAAAACCGGCCGGGCGATATTTGAGATCGGTGATTTCACCGACCGGATCGGGCAAGGCCGCGATCTGGCGCAGTCCCTCGGCCATGCCCTTCACGCGCACCTCGTTCAACTCCAGGCGATCCAGCATGGCGGCGTCGAGACCGGCCATGCGGGCGGCATCCATGTCCTTTTTGTTGGCCGCAAGCAGTATGGCCTTATCCCGCTCGACGGCCTCGGCCGCCGCGAGCAGGGCGGTGTTTTTGGCCTCTGTGCCGGCCTTGCTCAACGTGCGCGCCGCGCGCCGCGCACGCTGCCCAACGTCCTGCATGTACTTTTTGATGTCCATCAGTAGGACTCTACCTGCAAAATGTGTGGTGCGCCAGCCATCGCCAAACTCAACGCCGACAGCTCGTCCCAGGCATCGCCCGAGGCAAAGCCCTTGATGACGCGGTCGGTGCGGGCGGCGCGCTGCAGCAGCCCGTGCCAAACGCGCGTCTTGTGACGCTGCAAGGCCCGCTGCACAATGGGTTTGCGCTTTTCCCAGATTTTATACTTGGCGTAGATCTGCTCAACGCGCGCGCCGTGCTCGCTCTCGTATGCCATACCCGCAAGGCTGCGCAGCTCGCGCGCCAGTGCCCACAACACCAGCACCGGCTCAACCCCTTCATCGCGCAGGCCGTTCAGAATGCGCGTTGCGCGCGCCGGGTCGCCGCTCGCCGCGGCGTCCACCAGATCATAAATATCAAAGCGTGCGCTATCGGCCACCGCAGCAGCCGCCTGCTCCATGTCCAGTTTGCTTGCACCATAGAGTAGGTACAGTTTCTCGATATCCTGCGTGGCGGCGAGCAGATTGCCCTCCGCGCGCTCGGCCAGCAGGCCGCACACCTCGGGACTCGCCTGTATGCCACGCGCGGTGAGGCGCCTGCTGATCCAACCGGGCAGGGCCTTTGCCTCCATCGGCCAGATTTGTATCACCACGCCCGCCTGTTCCATGGCGCCGAACCACTTACCCTTTTGCGTCTGCGCATCAAGCTTAGGGGTGATGACCAATAGCAGCGTGTCGGAGGCCGGCCGGCTCGCATGTTCGACCAGTGCGCCGCTGCCCGCGTCGCCGGGCTTTCCGGTAGGAAGCCGCAGTTCGATCAGACGCCGCTTGGCGAACAGCGACAGGCTGTGCGCGGCCTGCCACAGCGTGTTCCAGTCAAAGTCCTTGCCCGCCGTCAGCACCTCACGTTCAGTGTAACCTTGGGCATGCGCCGCCGCGCGGATGGCCGCGCACGACTCATCCACCTGGAAGGGCTCATCCCCGGACACCAGATAGACCGGTGTAAGGGCGCGCTGCAAATGAGTGGCGAGCTGTTCAGGTTTCAACCGCATCTTGATTTAAGGCGCGGTCAAGACCTGCAAACGCCGCAGGATTTGCTGGGCTGCGTCGCGCACCATATCCTGACGCAGCACGGCCTCTTCCGCATCCTTGCCCAGCAACTGCGTTTCATCGAAGCGGTAATCACGTACCAGACTGATATCCGTCTTCGGGAGCAATTCTTTCCCGGCTTGATCGCGCACCTCAAAGTTGACGGTGTAATACAGCTCAAACTCGCGCGCCTTGCCGGTGGCGCCCACCGACAGCAAGCGCCGTTCGAAACCGTCAGTGAGGATGGTCAATAACAGCTTGGCCTGCTGCCGATCCTGGATGATCTGACTCCCGCTGCGGCGCAACTCGTCCGTTAAACCGGTCTGGGGGTTGCCGCCTTGCACATAGGTCATGGGTAACACGCGCGGGGCAATACCCTTCTCCTCTTGGCCGCGCAGATGAAAGCCGCAGCCCACCAGCGAGGCGGCCAATGCGAATATCACGATGCGTATACAGATTTTCATATTTTAACCCACCACAATATTAACCAACTTGCCCGGCACAATCACAACTTTTTTGATCTCTTTGCCTTCGGTGTAGCGTTTGACGTTGCCGTCTGCAAGCGCTGCCGCTTGTACGTCGGCTTGATTGGCGCCGCTCGCCGCCGTGATGTGCCCCCGCAATTTGCCATTGACTTGTACCACCAACTCGACCTCGTCTTGCACCAAGGCGGACTCGTCTACCTCCGGCCATGCTGCCTGAGTGATGTCGCCGGCAAAGCCCACTTCATGCCACAGGGCATGGCTGATATGCGGGGTGATTGGCGCGAGCAGTCTCAGCAGTATGCTCATCCCTTCACGCAGCAGTTCATCGTAAGCACGGGCTCCAGTCTCAGTAGAGATCCTCTCCAATGTATTAAGTAATTTCATTGCGGCCGAGACCACCGTATTGAATTGATGTTTGCGGAAGTCATAATTGGCCTGCTTGAGAATCTGGTGGATGTCTCTCCGCAGGGCGAGAGCCTTTGGGCCTGCCGTTGACCCGTTCACACCGGCCTGTTTCTCAAACCGATCACCCTGCTCATGGGCAAACACCCATAGCCGCTTCAAAAAGCGATAGGCGCCTTCTACGCCGGTGTCGGACCACTCCAGCGATTGTTCAGGTGGTGCGGCAAACATGATAAACAAGCGCGCGGTGTCGGCGCCGTATTTGACGATCAGTTCCTGCGGGTCCACGCCGTTGTTTTTTGATTTCGACATGGTTTCGATGCCGCCCACGTTCACCGGTTGATCATCGCTCTTGAGCGTCGCAGTGACGGTGCGGCCTTTGGCGTCGCGTTCAATGGCTACATCGTGCGGAAAAAAATATTCCTTCTTGCCATTAGTGTGTGTCCGATAAAAGGTCTCGGCCAGCACCATGCCTTGCGTGAGCAACTTCGTGAACGGTTCGTCGCCTGTAACCAATCCCTCATCGCGCATGAGTTTGTGAAAGAAGCGCGCATAGAGCAGATGTAAAATCGCATGCTCGATGCCGCCGATGTATTGATCCACCGGCAGCCAATAACGCGCACGCTCATCCACCATGCCGCTCACGCCATCGTGAGAACAGAAACGCGCGTAATACCACGAAGACTCCACGAAG
>JAYUCX010000014.1:0-2188 GCA_043740145.1 Gammaproteobacteria bacterium | reverse complement strand
GTTCATCACCAGCCGCAGTCCCGGCAATGCGTCGCGCAGTTGCTCCGCAAGCACCAGACCACGGCGCTCGGCCTGCTCGCCGACTAATACAAAATAAGCATGTGGAGATTGTCTGGGCGGTGTTAACTGGTTTTCGGTAAGCAGCGCCACCAAGCGTTCTATGCCCATGGCGAAGCCGATCGCCGGTGTGGGTTTGCCGCCGATCTGTTCGACCAACCTGTCATACCGCCCGCCCGCGCACACGGTGCCCTGCGCGCCCAACTGATCGGTGGTCCACTCGAACACCGTCTTGGCGTAATAATCCAGGCCGCGCACCAGGCGCGGATTGACCTGATAGCTCAGGCCTGCGGCATCGAGATGGTCCTTAAGCCGTTCAAAATGTGACCGCGATTCCTCATCGAGATGATCGGCAAGCTGCGGCGCGCCGGCGATAAGCGTTTGCAGCGCGGGATTCTTGCTGTCGAGGATGCGCAGCGGATTGCTGTGCAGGCGTCGCTGGCTATCCTCATCGAGCTGATCAAGATGGCCTTCGAGATAGCTCGTAAGATGGCTGCGGTAGACCGCCCGCGCTTCGGCGGTGCCGAGAGAATTGATTTGCAACAGCAAATTTTCAAGACCCAGTTTGCGCCACAACCGCGCCGTCATGAGGATCATTTCCGCATCTATGTCCGGGCCGTTGAACCCGAACACCTCGACGCCGATCTGGTAAAACTGGCGATAGCGACCCTTCTGCGGGCGTTCATGGCGGAACATCGGCCCGCTGTACCAGAGGCGCTGCATTTGATTGTGTAACAACCCGTGTTCGATGGCGGCACGCACGCAACCCGCCGTACCTTCTGGGCGCAACGAGAGGCTGTCGCCGTTGCGATCCGCGAAGGTATACATCTCTTTCTCGACGATGTCGGTGACCTCGCCGATGGAGCGGACGAAGAGTTCGGTCTGCTCGACCAGTGGCAGCCGGATCTCTTCATAGCCATAGCCCACGAGCAGCGTGCGCGCCGTCTCTTCGAGATACTGCCAGCAGGGGGTCTCATCCGGCAGGATGTCATTCATGCCGCGCACGGCTTGGATGGATTTCATAAAGGCAGTGTCAAGTTGAAAGTAGCAAGTTGCAAGAAAAACTTGTTACACATGATGACAAAAATTGGTTTTATGGTTTTCTTCTTGCCACTTACTACTTGTCACTTGCTACTTGTTGAATAGGGATCACGGGATTTTGATGTTCTAGCTGGCCGAGTTCCTGACGCAATTTAATTTTGGCGCGGATGGTTTTTTCCAACTCATCCACCAAGTGCTCGTTGCTCACCTTGTGGTCGGGCTTTCCATCTACATACAACAGATTGGGTGAACCGCCGGCCAGACCGATGTGCGCCTCGCGTGCCTCGCCGGGACCGTTGACCACGCAGCCTATTACCGCGACATCCATCGGCTCCAGTATATCTTCCAGACGCGCCTCCAGTTCGTTGACCGCTTTGATGACATCGAACTCTTGACGTGAGCACGAGGGGCAGGCAATGAGATTAATGCCCTTGTTGCGGATGTGCAGGCTCTTCAGGATATCAAAACCCACTTTGATTTCTTCCACCGGATCGGCGGCAAGCGAGATGCGGATCGTGTCGCCGATGCCTTCGGCGAGCAGCATGCCGAGACCGATTGCGGACTTCACGGTGCCGGAGCGTAACCCGCCCGCCTCGGTGATACCAAGATGTAGCGGTTGTTCAATCTGTTTGGCCAGCAGCCGGTAGGCCTCTACAGTCATGAATACGTCGGAGGCCTTGATGCTGACCTTGAAATCCCTGAAGTTGAGGCGCTCCAAGATCTCCACGTGACGTAGCGCGGATTCCACCATCGCCTCGGGCGTCGGCTCGCCGTATTTTTTCTGCAAGTCCTTTTCGAGCGACCCCGCGTTCACGCCCACCCGGATGGGGATGTTGTGCTCACGTGCCGATTCCACCACCGCCCGCACGCGGTCCTCGCGCCCGATATTGCCGGGATTGATGCGCAGGCAATCCGCGCCAAGTTGGGCGACGCGCAGTGCGATCCTGTAATCGAAGTGGATATCCGCGACGAGCGGCACGCTGACCTGTTTTTTTATAAGACCGAAGGCCTCGGCCGCCTCCATGCTCGGCGTGGAGACGCGCACGATGTCGGCGCCGACACTTTCCAGGGCGCGGATCTGCGCGACCGT
>JAYUCX010000013.1:0-5297 GCA_043740145.1 Gammaproteobacteria bacterium | reverse complement strand
TGTCCTCGACGCCGACCCTGTTCAACGCCGGTACGCTGCGCCCACAACTCTCCAGTTGCTACCTGACCTCGGTGCCCGATCACCTGGACGGCATCTACAGTGCGATCAAGGATAACGCCCTGCTGTCCAAATACGCGGGCGGCCTGGGTAACGACTGGTCGCGGGTGCGCGCGCTCGGCGCCCACATCAAGGGCACTAATGGCAAATCGCAGGGCGTGGTGCCGTTCCTAAAGGTCGCCAACGACACCGCCGTGGCGGTCAACCAGGGCGGCAAACGCAAGGGCGCGGTGTGCGCCTATCTCGAGACCTGGCACCTCGACATCGAGGAGTTCCTGGAGCTGCGCAAGAACACCGGTGACGAGCGCCGCCGCACCCACGACATGAACACCGCCAACTGGGTGCCGGATTTATTCATGAAGCGGGTGCACGAAAACGGCGAGTGGACACTGTTCTCTCCCGACGAGGGTTCCGACCTGCACGACCTGTACGGCAAGGCCTTTGAGCAGGCCTATGTGCGCTATGAGGAATTGGCTGCACAGGGCAAGATCAAGGTCTACAAGCGCATGAGCGCCGTGGCGCTGTGGCGTAAGATGCTCGGCATGGTGTTCGAGACCGGCCACCCTTGGATGACCTTCAAAGACCCCTGCAACCTGCGCAGCCCGCAGCAGCACGCCGGCGTGGTGCACAGCTCCAACCTCTGCACCGAGATCACCCTCAACACCTCCGACGCCGAGATCGCGGTATGCAACCTGGGTTCCGTCAATCTGGCCGCGCATGTTAATCCAAGCGACTCCAAGGATGGAGGAGCGAATGATCAGGTTAGCCTCGACGTCGAAAAACTCGCCCGCACCGTGCACACCGCGATGCGCATGCTCGACAACGTGATAGACGTCAATTACTACAGCGTACCGCAGGCGCGCCGCTCCAACCTGCGCCACCGGCCGGTGGGGCTCGGCATCATGGGCTTCCACGACGCCCTCTATAAGCTGCGAGTCCCTTACGCTTCGCAACAGGCCGTCGAGTTCGCCGACCGCTCCATGGAGGCGGTGAGCTACTACGCCATCCACGCCTCCACCGAACTTGCCGCCGAGCGCGGTTGCTACGAGAGCTACAAGGGTTCGTTGTGGAGCCGCGGCATCCTGCCGGTAGACAGCATCCGCCTGCTCGAGGAGCAGCGCGACGGTTATCTGGAGGTGGATCGCAGCCAGAGCGCCGAACTGGGTCTCGATTGGGAGGCCCTGCGCAAACGGGTGACGACCGTCGGTATGCGCAACTCCAATTGCCTGGCGATTGCACCGACCGCCACGATCTCCAATATCTGCGGCGTGACCCAAAGTATCGAGCCCACCTATCAGAACCTGTTTGTGAAATCGAACCTGTCGGGCGAGTTTACCGTGACTAACCCCTATCTGGTGCGCGACCTCAAGGAGCGCGGCCTGTGGGACGAGGTGATGGTGCACGACCTTAAATATTTCAACGGCGTCGTGCAGCGCATCGGCCGCATTCCTGATGACCTGAAGGTGCTCTACGCCACCGCCTTCGAGATCGAACCGCAGTGGCTGATTGAGGCCGCGAGCCGCCGTCAGAAGTGGATCGACCAGTCGCAATCGCTGAATCTGTATCTGGCCGAACCGTCCGGCAAGAAGCTCGACGAGACCTACAAATTCGCCTGGCTGCGCGGCCTCAAGACCACCTATTACCTGCGCACCATGGGCGCCACCCACGCCGAAAAGTCCACCATCAGCGACGGCGCGCTGAACGCAGTGAGTGTACCACTTCCCGGTGTATGTGCGATAACTGACCCGACGTGCGAGGCCTGTCAGTAAAAGACAGGTACAAGTAACAAGATACAAGAGAAAAGTAATGTAAGTTGGGTCAAGGCACGTTAAGCGCCGGACCCAACAAAAATTCAGGAGAAAGAAACATGTTGAGATGGGATGAACCGAACACAAACCTGCAACCTGCGCTGCGCAGTATGGATGCCGCCATGGCTGAGTCCGCGCCTGTTGTCATGTCTCCGGACGCAGCGCCGGAGGCGGCTCTGGAGATGGGCGCCTCGCGCATCCGCGTGGACGATAAAATGATCATCAACTGCCACGCCGACCTCAATCAACTGGTGCCCTTCAAATACACCTGGGCGTGGGATAAATATCTGGCCGCCTGCAACAACCATTGGATGCCGCAAGAGATCAACATGTCGGCCGACATTGCGCTGTGGAAAACGCCCAACGGTCTTACCGAAGATGAGCGGCGCATCATCAAACGCAACATGGGTTTCTTCTCCACCGCCGATTCGCTGGTCGCCAATAACCTGGTGCTGGCGGTGTACCGCCACATCACCAATCCGGAGTGCCGCCAATATCTGCTGCGCCAGGCCTTCGAAGAGGCGTTGCACACCCACGCCTACCAATACATCGTGGAGAGTCTGGGGCTGGACGAGGCCGAGGTCTTCAACATGTACCGCGAGATCCCCAGCGTGCACGACAAGGCCGCCTTCAGCCTGCCCTTCACGCAGGAACTCGCCGACCAGAATTTCAAGACCGGCACCGCGGAGGCCGACCAGCGACTGTTACGCAACCTGATCGGCTTTTACGTCATCATTGAGGGCATCTTCTTCTACGTCGGCTTCGTGCAGATGCTCTCCTTCGGGCGGCGCAACAAGATGGTCGGCGCCTCCGAGCAGTTCCAGTACATCCTGCGCGACGAGTCCATGCACATGAATTTCGGCATTGACATCATCAACCAGATCAAACTCGAAAACCCTCATTTATGGACGCCCGAATTCCGCGAAGAAATCGCGGCGCTGATCCGCACCGCCGTGGATCTCGAGTATCGCTATGCCGTGGATACCATGCCGCGCGGTGTGCTGGGCTTGAACGCCGCGATGTTCAGCGACTATATACACTTTGTCGCCAACCGCCGCTGCGCGCAGATCGGCTTGCCAGCGCAATACCCCGGCGCCACCAATCCGTTCCCGTGGATGAGCGAAATGCTGGATCTTAATAAAGAGAAAAACTTCTTCGAGACGCGCGTGATCGAGTACCAAACAGGCGGGGCATTGAATTGGGATTGAGGCAAAGCAGATTAAGGTGCGCGGAAAACGTGCATGTTGACGCATCTATTGCACGGATATGTCACGCACCTTTTGGCAGCTCGTCGTCTTGAGCTGTTGTAGTCGCTGTAGCAGTAGTCATTAACATCAACTAAAAGGAAGGAGGTGATTATTATGCCAGTGAAGAAAGCGAAAAAGCCTGCTGCGAAAAAAACCACTGCTAAAAAGTCAGCAAAGGCTAAGAAGAGGTAAAGTAGTTGCCGGCTAGCAGGGTGTCATAAGCACCCTGCTAGTGCGGTATAGACGCGAGACGCAGTTTTACTGCGATGTTGTACTTTCAGATCCATCTCCTAGTACCTCAATAACTTCCTTAGAACGCTCAGGTTTGGCCAAAGCAGGCCGCCATTAACCAGCATGGATGTCTTTGTAAGGCATCCTGATGTGTTTGTTAAACCAGATAAAAGGAGATGACAATGCCTGTACGCAAAATGAAGAGCGCAAAGAAGAAGAAGAAACCCGCTGTGAAAAAGGCTGACCCGCAACGGTGACCAGCGCGCCGCACATGCGCCAGACACATTCACCGGGGTGGGCAATATTATGTCTGGGGCTTTCTTACCGCATCCAAAAACGACGAGATGAGGTCCATGGGTAAGGGGAAAACGATGGTCGAGCTCTTCTCGCCGGCGATCTCGGTGAGTGTTTGCAGGTAGCGCAGTTGCAGGGCCTGCGGGCTCTGACTGATGAGTTGGCCCGCCTGGACCAGTTTCTCCGCGGCCTGCAATTCACCCTCGGCGTGAATCACCTTTGCGCGCCGCTCCCGTTCCGCCTCGGCCTGGCGGGCGATGGCGCGCACCATTGTGGGATCAATGTCCACGTGTTTGATCTCCACGGTGGCGACCTTGATGCCCCAGGCGTCGGTGGCGGCGTCGAGAATTTTTTGAATATCGGCGTTGAGCTTGTCGCGTTCGGCCAGCATCTCGTCGAGCTCGTGTTTGCCCAATACCGAGCGCAAGGTGGTCTGCGCGAGTTGGCTGGTCGCCATGTAATAGTCTTCCACCTGGATGATGGCGCGCTCCGAGTCAATCACGCGAAAATAGACCACCGCGTTGACCTTGACCGAGACGTTATCGCGCGAGATGACATCCTGCGCGGGGACATCCATGACGATGGTGCGCAGGTCTACCCTGACCATCTGCTGGACGCCGGGGATGAGGATGACGAGCCCCGGCCCCTTGACCTTCCAAAAGCGCCCCAGTTGAAACACCACGCCGCGCTGATATTCGCGCAGGATGCGGAAGGAACTTACCAGCAGGGCAATGATGACGAGTATCAAAAATCCAGTCGGAATGGCCATGTCAGCTCTCCAAATTTAGGATTCAGCACGAACTATAAGCGTGAGGCCGTCCCTGCCGGTAACACGCACCTTTTGGCCGGGTTGCAGGGGTGTATCGCTGCGCGCCTGCCAATCCTCGCTGTGCACCCTGATGCGTCCCACGCTGTCAAACGCCTCGATCACCTCACCCCGGCTGCCGATCAATTCTTCCGCGCCGCTCACCACCGGTCGCTGACGCGCCTTGATCGCAAGCTGCGCGACCAGCATGATAAACCCTGCGCTCAACAAGGCGACGGTGCCTATCAACCAGGGGTCTATTTGAAATCCCGGCGTGTCGGTATCCCAGAGCATGATCGAGCCTATCACAAAGGCGATCGCGCCGCTGATGCCCAATATCCCAAAGCCTCCGACAAACGCCTCGGCCACCATGAAGGCAATGCCTAAAATGATCAGCCCCAGTCCCGCATAACTCACCGGCAGAACCTGAAAAGCGTACAGGGCCAATAATAAACAGATGCCGCCGACCACGCCGGGCAGGACATAACCCGGGTTCCATAATTCAAAGAACAGGCCGTAGATGCCGAGCAGCATGAGGATGTAGGCCACGTTCGGGTCGGTGATGACGGCCAGCAAGCGGCTGCGCCAGTCGGGTTCTATGGTGATGACGGCAAGTCCGACGGTGCGCAAGGTGATCTCCGCCCCGAGGACATCCACCTTGCGTCCGTCGAGTTGAGCGAAGAGATCGTTCATACCCTTCGCCAGCAGGTCGGCGACATTTTGCCGCACGGCTTCTTCAGCGGACAAGGTCGCGGCTTCGCGCACCGCCCTTTCGGCCCATTCGACATTGCGGCCGCGCAGTTGCGCCAGGCTGCGGATGTAGGCGATGGCGTCATTCACCTGTTTGTGTGTGAG
>JAYUCX010000012.1:0-12402 GCA_043740145.1 Gammaproteobacteria bacterium | reverse complement strand
CTTGTCAAAGTACATGAGCTTGATGATGCGCAGGTAGTAAAACGCCCCGATGACCGAGAGCAGCACGGCGAGCGCTGCAAGCCAGACCAGATCGGCATCGACCACGGCCTGGAGCACCGAGAGCTTGGCGTAAAAACCCAGCGTGGGCGGTACACCCGCCATGGAAAACATCAGTATCAACATCATAAAGGCGAACCACGGACTGCGCTGGTTCAAGCCCTTGAAATCGTCCAGCCGGTCGGCCTCGAACCCGGCGCGGCTCAACAGGATAATCATGCCGAAACCGCCTATACTCATGATGGCATAGGCGATGATATAGAACATCGCCGCCGAGTAGCCTAACTGACTCCCGCTCAGTACGCCCAATAACAAAAAGCCCACATGGGCGATCGTGGAGTAGGCGAGCATGCGTTTCAGATTGGTCTGGGCGATGGCGATGATGTTGCCGACCGCCATGGATAACACCGACAGGATGATGAGCATGTCCTGCCACTGGATATGCAGGTGACCGAGACCCTCCACCATCAGGCGCATCAGCATGGCGAAGGCGGCGATCTTGGGCGCACCGGCGATAAACAGCGTCACCGACGTGGGCGCGCCGTGATAAACGTCTGGTATCCACATGTGAAACGGCGCCGCGCCGAGCTTGAACATGACGCCGATGATGATGAAAACCATTGCAAATACCAGCACAATGTTCGTCCCCGCCCCCTGCCCTGCTTGCACACTGTGCGCCACTGCAGCACTGATCTGCGCGATATCCAGCGTACCGGTGACGCCATACAGCATGGACATACCGTAGAGCAGCAGCCCGGAGGCCAGCGCGCCCAGCACGAAATATTTCATTGCAGCCTCGGAGGCCTCCAGCGAATCCCGCCGCATGGCGACCATCGTGTAGAGCGAAAGCGACAACAGTTCCAATCCCAGGTATACCGTCAACAGACTGTGTGCGGAGACCAGCACCATCATCCCCAACACGGCGAATAATCCCACGACAAAATATTCGCCCTTGTAGAGCTGCCGAGTTCGCAAATAGTCGCGCGAGTAAAGAAACACTACGGCGGTGACGAGATAAATAAAAATTTTCAACACATCGCCCATACGGTCGCGCACGAAGGTGTCGCTGAAGGTCAGGGTAAGCTGATCGGAATAGGAGGATAGGGTAAAAATGGCCGCGCCCAGCAGCGTGGCCTGCGTCAACAAATACGTAATGATGCGGTTGTCTTCGCGTAAAAAAAGATCCACGATGAGAATGAGGCAGGCCATGCCCAGCACAAAGATCTCGGGAATGGCGGGGGTGAAATTTGGCATCACAAAATCCATACGCCTCAGGCTCCTAGCTTGGATTTGGAGATATGTTCGAGCAAGTTCTGCACGGTGGTGTGCATGACATCGGTGAGAGGAGCGGGCCAGAGCCCCAGCCACAACACGGCCACGGCCAGCGTCCCCAGCACGATACCCTCACGCAGATTGATGTCCTTGAGACTCGCCACGCCGTCATTGGCAACCTTGCCGAAGATGACACGCTTCACCATCCATAATGTATAAGCGGCTCCCAGCACCAACGTGACACCAGCCAGCAAGGCGTACCAGAAATTGGCCTTGAAGGCGCCAAGTATCACCATAAACTCGCCGACGAAGCCCGAGGTTCCGGGTAGACCTGCGTTGGCCAAAGCAAACAACACCATGAGACTCGCAAACACCGGCATGGTATTGGCGACACCGCCGTAGGTGCTGATCTCGCGGCTGTGCAGGCGGTCGTACAGGACACCGACGCATAGGAATAACGCGCCGGACACGAAGCCGTGTGAGATCATCTGCACCAGCCCGCCCTCTACGCCCAGCGCAGCCCCCTGGATGCTGCCGGTCTTGGCAAAGATAGTAAAGGGGATGAAAAAGCCCAATGTGACGAACCCCAGGTGTGAAATCGAAGAATAGGCGATGAGCTTTTTGAGGTCCTGCTGCACCAGGGCGACAAATCCGATATAGACCACCGCGATCAACGACAGCGTGATCATCAGCCAATCCAATTCGCGACTGGCGTCGGGCGCAATAGGTAGACTAAACCGTATAAAGCCATAGGCGCCCATCTTCAACATGATCGCGGCCAGGATCACCGAACCGCCGGTCGGCGCCTCGACGTGGGCATCCGGCAACCAGGTGTGCACCGGCCACATCGGCACCTTGACCGCGAAAGCGAGCAGGAAGGCGATGAAGATCAGTATCTGGGCCGTCATATCGATTTTTAGACTATGGTAGTCGAGCACTGCAAAGCTGTTTGACTGGAAAAACAGATAGAGCAGTGCGACCAGCATCAGCACCGAGCCCAAAAAGGTGTACAGAAAAAATTTGATCGTGGCGTAGACCCGGCGCGGGCCACCCCAAATGCCGATGATGAGAAACATCGGAATCAGCATGCCTTCCCAAAAGACGTAAAATAGAATCGCATCGAGAGAGGCGAACACACCGTTCATGAGCCCTTCCATAATCAAAAAGGCGGCCATGTATTGCGAAACCTTGTATTGAATCACCTCCCAACTTGCAATGACGACCAGTAGCGTGGTGAATGTCGTCAGCAATATCAACGGCAGAGAAATGCCATCTATCCCCAGGTGGTAGTTGATCTTAAAGGTAGTGATCCAAGGCGCTTGTTCTATAAACTGCATCACGGAAGTCGTGACATCGAACCGGGTATAGAGAGGTATGCTCACCAGCAAGGTCAGCGCAGCGATCACCAATGCCAGGACACGGGCGCGCTGCGGCGCACTTTCTCCACTGGCGAGCAGCAAAAGACCGCCGAGGATAGGTATCCAGATGACCAGACTGAGTAGGGGTAAATGTTCGGGCATGATGTTTTAGTGTGTGAGCCAACTCATCAACGGCCAACCAAGCAGCAGCATCAATCCGACAATGATGGCGAAGGCGTAATGGTAAAGATAACCGGATTGGATTTGACGCGCGATGGATGAGAACCAGCCGATGCTGCGCGCTGTGCCATTGACCATTAGGCCATCAATCAGTTTGACATCACCGGTCTGCCATAGCAGGCGTCCCAATCCACGACCGCCGCCGGCGAAGAAGTAATCATTGAACTCATCGAAACCGTATTTCCGGTCTAGGATGGTGTAGAGCACCGCGAAGCGGCGCTTGATCTGGCCCGCAAGTTCAGGCCGATGCAGATACAAGAACCAGGCGACCAGAATACCCGCCATGGCAAACCAGAATGGCGGCTCCATCATGCCATGGAGGGTGAAACTCAGGGCGTCATGATATTCCACTCCAAGCTCAGCGAGTACGTCGTGCTGCGGCAGGACAAAAATAGACTGGCCAAAAAATCCATGGAATAGCATCGGCCCGATGTAGATCGCACCGATGATGACTGAAGGAATGGCCAGCGCCAATAACGGCAAGGTAACCACCAACGGGCTTTCGTGCAGGGAGTGTTTGGTATGCTCATCCATGCGCGGCTTGCCGTGAAACACCAGAAACAGCAGCCTGAAGCTGTACAACGCTGTGATGAATACGCCGCTCAACACCGCGACGTAAGCAAACCCGGCGCCGGGGAGTGCCGATTCGTGCACCGCCTCGATGATGGCGTCCTTGGAATAAAATCCCGCAAAGCCGGGAAAACCGATGAGCGCCAGGGTTCCAATCAGAAAGGTCCAATAGGTGATGGGGAGATATTTTTTTAAGCCGCCCATGGTGCGGATGTCCTGCTCGTGGTGTAGCGCGATGATGACCGAACCCGCCGCGAGAAACAGCAGGGCCTTGAAGAAAGCATGGGTCATGAGGTGAAAGATCGCACCGGCATAGGCCGAAGCTCCTAACGCGACGGTCATGTAGCCCAGTTGCGAAAGCGTCGAATAGGCGACGACGCGCTTGATGTCGTTCTGCACAATACCGAGCAGTCCCATGAAAAAGGCCGTGATTGCGCCGATCACTAGCACAAAACTTAGCGCTGTTTCGGAAAGCTCGAACAGCGGCGACATGCGCGCGACCATGAAGATGCCGGCGGTCACCATCGTCGCGGCGTGGATCAGCGCAGAGATCGGTGTCGGGCCTTCCATGGAGTCGGGCAACCAGACGTGCAGCGGCACCTGCGCCGACTTGCCCATCGCGCCGATAAACAGCAGGATGCAGATCACGGTCGTGAGCAGCCAAGGACTCCCCGGCATGATTTCTAGTGTGATGCCGGCAAGTTGCGGCGCCTGTTCGAAGACCGCTGCATAATCGAGGGTATTGAAGTGCATCAAGATCGCCGCGATCCCCAACAAGAAACCGAGATCCCCCACCCGATTCACCAGGAATGCCTTGAGATTGGCATAGATCGCCGTTTCGCGCTGATACCAGAAGCCGATCAGCAGATACGAAAGGAGGCCCACCGCCTCCCAGCCGAAGAACAATTGCAGGAAATTGTTGGCCATCACCAGCATCAGCATGGAAAAGGTAAACAGCGCGATGTAACTGAAGAACCGCTGGTAGCCGGGGTCATCATGCATGTAGCCGATGGTGTAGATGTGCACCATCAGCGATACGAAAGTCACCACTACCATCATCAACGCGGTGAGTTGATCTATCAAGAAACCAATCTCGAATTTCACGCCGTCGCTCACCATCCAGGTGTACACGGTGGCGTTATAGGTGGGGGCATGGTCTATGATGATCTGCTTGAAGACGACCAGCGAGAGCAGAAAGGAAATGGCGACGCCGATGATCGTCACCCAATGTGCCCCGGCGCGCCCGATCTGTTTGCCGAACAAGCCTGCGATGATAGCGCCGAACAGCGGGGCGAGCGGGATGAGCAAATAAACGTTTGACATGGGCCTAGCCTTTCAAGGAGTCCAGGTCATCAACGTTGATGGTGCGCCGGTTGCGGAACAGCGCCACGAGTATTGCAAGGCCGATCGCAGATTCCGCGGCGGCGACAGTGAGAATGAAGAACACAAAGACCTGGCCGGCGCTGTCCCCTAAATAATGAGAAAAGGCGATGAAGTTCATGTTGACCGAGAGCAGCATCAACTCAATCGCCATCAACAAAATGATGACATTTTTGCGGTTGAGGAAGATTCCGGCCATGCTGATGCAGAACAAGGCCGCCCCCAAAATCAAAAAATCAGATAATGCAATCACTGCCGTTTCCCTATCCGCTTTTCTTTTCAGAGGGCATCTTAACGATGCGCACCCGATCCGCGCTCTTCACCTGCACCTGCTGCGCGGGGTCCTGATACTTGGTCTGAGGACGTTTGCGCATGGTCAAGACGATCGCCGCGATGATGGCCACCAGTAGAATCGCCGAAGCGATTTCAAATGGGTAGGCGTAAACAGTATAAAGCACGCGGCCCAATGCTTGGGTATTGCTGTAATCCGCAGCGGCGTTCGCAGGGCTCGCCACGTGTTCCAGACCAAAGTGACGCGGCCCCACCACGACCCCCATCTCCACGGCGATAATCACCGCCACCAGCCCTCCAATCGGGAGATAGCGGGCAAATCCCTCTCGCAAAGGAGCGATGTTGATGTCGAGCATCATCACAACAAACAGGAACAGCACCATGACGGCGCCTACATAGACCAGCACCAGTGTAATAGCCAGGAACTCGGCCTCGAGCAGCAGCCACACCGCGGCGCTGGTAAAGAAGGCAAGCACCAGGAACAACGCCGCATGGACGGGATTGCGCACCGTGATGACCAGAAGCGCAGCACCGACAAGTATGGCGGCGAAAAGATAAAAGATGATTTGTTCTGGACTCATGAATGAATTTTTAATTGTAGGATAATTTTAATAAGTTGTTGGTTGAAAGCCGCTCCCTAACCCCTAACCCCTAACCCCTACTAACCCCTAGCTTTTGGCGTTTAACGATACCTTGCATCCTGTGCCCTGTCCGCGGCAATCTGTTTTTCATAACGGTCGCCGATCTCATGCAGTTTTTCTTTAGTGATGACATTATCTCCCCGCTTTTCGAAGTGATAGTCAAAGATACGGGTCTCGACGATCGCGTCCACGGGGCAGGATTCTTCACAAAACCCGCAATAAATACATTTGAACAAATCTATATCATAGCGCGTAGTGCGGCGTGTGCCGTCCGCACGCTGCTCGGATTCGATAGTGATGCACGCCGCCGGACACACTGCCTCGCAAAGCTTGCAGGCGATGCAGCGTTCCTCGCCATTGGGATAGCGGCGCAGGGCGTGCAAGCCGCGGAAGCGATTGGACTGGGGAGTAGTCTCTTCCGGGTATTGCACGGTGATTTTTTTGGAAAAAAGATATTTTCCAGTCAGCCTCAAGCCGCCGAACAGTTCCCACAGAAACAGGCTTTTGATGTAGTTGCGTATCGCGCTCACAACATAAGTACCTTCATCAGTCAAACCACCAAGGCAGTTTGTAGAGTACCGCAAGCCCCACCACTACCAACCATACAATCGTGATGGGAATGAACACTTTCCATCCCAAACGCATGATCTGATCGTAGCGGTAGCGCGGGAAGGTGGCGCGAAACCACAAGAATAAAAACAGCAAAACTGCGACCTTGAGGAGCAGCCACATCATGCCGGGCACCCAGGCAAACACCTGCTCCATAAAAGGAATGCCTTCAAATGGCGACAACCAGCCACCCAGGAATATCAGCGCGGCGAGCGCTGAAACCAGAATCATGTTGGCGTATTCGGCCAGATAAAACACCGCGAAGGCCATGCCGGAGTACTCAACGTGAAAACCCGCGACGATCTCCGACTCGCCCTCGGCAACGTCAAACGGCGCACGGTTGGTCTCCGCCACGCCGGAGATAAAATAAATCAAAAACACCGGCAGCAAGGGCAACCAGAACCAGTGCACGAAACTGCCCTCCTGTGCGCGCACGATGTCGCCGAGATTCAAACTCCCCGCCGCGATCAATACCGCCACCAGGGCGAAGCCCATGGCGATCTCGTAAGAAACAATCTGCGCGGCGCAACGCATCGCGCCGAGGAAGGCGTACTTGGAGTTGGACGCCCAGCCTGCGATGATGACGCCGTAGACGCCCATCGAGGTCACTGCGAGCACGTACAGCAGACCGGCATTGATGTCGGCGAGCACCAGGGTGTCGTCGAACGGGATGACCGCCCAGGCGACCAAGGCCGGCGCCAGCGACAAGATCGGCCCGATGATAAACAGTGCGCGGTTTGCCCCTGACGGAATGATGATCTCTTTCATCAGCAACTTGACGATATCGGCGATCGGTTGCAGCCAGCCGCGCGGCCCTACGCGGTTGGGGCCGATACGCCCCTGGATGTAGCCGATGATCTTGCGCTCGGCATAGGTCAGCGCAGCCACGGTAAGCGTGACCGGCAACACGATCGCCAGGATCTTGAGAACGATCTGCGCGGTAACCGGAGTACCCGCCCATGCTTGCGGGATGAAATCAAACATGTGGCCTCCTCGCCTCAGGCCCGCTCGACGGTTATAGGCCCAAAGGCGGGGCCAAGGCCCGCGCTCTTCGGCAGGGCGGCGGCGATCAACACGCAGCCGCCCGCGACCCGTTCATCAATCACTACGGCGAGCAGCGCGTGCGCCTCGCCCTGCCGGGCCTGGGCGAACTGGCCAGCGCTTAAACCCACGAGCCGGGCCGACGCGGCGTTGATACGCAGCGTCGTATCCTGCGCCTCGCTGGTCTCTTGCAGACCCTGCGCGCGGCGCACCAGCCCGTCCATAGCATACATAGGCACATCCGCAATACGCGTCAGGCCGTCTGTGCTGTGGGGTAACTCGGCCGGCGCCCAACAGCCAGCCGGGGCCTGCCTGCCGGACTGATCTATCAGGCTCCGCACTTCGTCGCACACCTCTTCGGAAGAGAGATAATCAAAGCCATTCACAGCAAAGAGATTACCCAGCACGCGCAACACCTTCCACCCCGGCCGTGCCTCACCGACAGGCGAAACAGCGCCGGCGAAGCTCTGCCAGCGGCCCTCGGCGTTGACGAAGGTGCCCGATGTTTCAGCGAAGGCCCCGATCGGCAACAGCACATCGGCATAGTCCTGCATCGTCTTGCTGTTGAAGGCGGAAAGTGCGACAACGAACTCAGCATTGTTTAGCGATTTGAGCGCCGCTGCAGGATCGGCGCTGTCAAATTCAGCTTCGATACCAAACAGGACATAAGCTTTTAGCCCCTTTGTCAGCATTGCATGAGCATCTAATCCGGGTGCGGCGACGGCCTTACCCGCCGCCTCACGATGCGGCAAGGCGCCTGCGATCCAGCCACCCACGCTATTAGCGGCTTCGGGCAGATAACCGAATCGCGCCCCGCTCAGCTCGGCGATCCAGCTCGCCAAGGCATTGAGCGTGGAGAACTGAGGATGGGCCTGCGCCAGGTTGCCGAGCAGCACCGCAGCCTGCGCGGTCTTTAGTTGTTGCGCAATGGTGCGCTCTGTCGGACCAGGCTGTACCGTCGCCAACAGTTTCGCGAACTCGGTGGGGATATGTTGCCCGCTGGTCTCTAACAAGGCCTTTGCTATCCCCGCCAGCGCGCGCGCCATTCCGGCCGGATCGGTAATGATCTTTTCCGCCACCGGGAAGGCAAAGTCATAGTCCACCGGGTTGATGAACATCACATGCGCATTGTTCCATTGCGTGGCCTGACGCAGACGGTGGGCGAGGATCGGTTGCTCACTGCGCACGTTTGAACCGATCAGCAATGCCGCCTCGAGCTGCTGCAATTCAGCAATGGACGCACCGAGACTTGGGAACATCGGCGCCCATTCCTGGCCGTTGAAATCGGCCTGCCGCAGGCGGTGATCAATGTTATTGGCGCCCAGGCCGCGCATCAGACGTTGCAGCAGATACATCTCTTCGAGCGTCGCCGACGGCGAGATCAAAGCGCCGGCGTGTCCGGCACCGTGAGACTGAATCACACCGCGCAGACCTTTTACCACCGCCTGCAGTGCGGTGTTCCAGTCGGTTTCTTCCCACACCCCCTGCCGTTTAATCATGGGGACTTGCAGCCGGTCAGGACTGTTGAGGCCTTGATAACTAAAGCGGTCGCGATCGGAGATCCATACCTCATTGATCTCCTCGTTCTCGCGCGGCACCACGCGCATCACCTTATTATCACGCACGTGTAGATACAGATTGGAGCCGACCGAGTCGTGCGGCGCGATCGTCTCGCGCTGCGCCATCTCCCAGGCACGCGCGGTATAGCGGAATGGTTTGGAGGTGAGCGCGCCCACCGGGCACAGATCTATGACGTTACCCGACAGCTCGGAGACCATCGCCTTTTCGATATAGGTGCCGATCTCCATGTGCTCGCCGCGGCCGGTAACGCCGAGTTCCATCAGGCCGGCGATCTCCTGGCCGAAGCGCACGCAGCGGGTGCAATGGATGCAGCGTGTCATGTCGGTCATGATGAGCGGACCGATGTCCTTGTCCTTCACCACGCGCTTCTTTTCCTGGTAGCGCGAGCCGCTCGCCCCGTAACCCATCGCCAGGTCTTGCAGTTCGCACTCCCCACCCTGGTCGCAGATCGGACAGTCGAGCGGATGGTTGATGAGCAGAAACTCCATCACGCCCTTCTGCGCCATGATGGCCTTGGGGGACTGGGTGTAGACCTTCATGCCCTCGGTCACCGGCGTCGCGCAGGCCGGCAAGGGCTTCGCCGCCTTCTCCACATCCACCAGACACATGCGGCAGTTGGCCGCGATGGAGAGCTTCTTGTGATAGCAAAAACGGGGAATGGGGATGCCCGCCTCATCAGCGGCCTCGATCAGCATCACACCATCACGCGCCTGGACGGATTTGCCGTCAATCTCAAGGTTAATCATGCGCATCTGCCGCCTAGTGAGTGCCGACCATGCAGTGGCCATGTTCGAGGTGATACTCAAATTCAGCGCGGAAGTGCTTTATAAAGCTCACCACTGGCATGGCCGCAGCGTCGCCCAAGGCGCAAATAGTGCGCCCCTCGATCTTGTTCGCCATGTCCACCAGAAGGTCAAGATCCTGCTCCCTCCCCTCACCATGTTCGATACGGTGTATGACCCGCGACAGCCAGCCCGTGCCTTCCCGGCAGGGCGTGCACTGCCCGCACGACTCTTCATAATAAAAATGAGCAATACGTGCTAAGGCATTGACCATGCAGGTACTATCGTCCATCACGATCACCGATCCGGCACCCAGCATTGAGCCCGCCTTGGAGAGCGAATCGTAGTCCATGTCGGTATTCATGATGATCTCGGCGGGCAGCACAGGCACCGAGGAGCCGCCCGGAATCACCGCCTTAAGCTTATGTCCGGTACGCACCCCGCCCGCCATCTCCAGCAGTTTTGCAAACGGCGTCCCCATCGGGACTTCGTAATTGCCCGGCTTGTTGACATGGCCCGACACCGAAAAGATCTTGGGACCGCCGTTATTCGGTTTACCAAGCTTTAAGAACCACTCACCACCGTGGGTCATGATGAGCGGGACAGAGGCCAGCGTCTCGGTGTTGTTCACGATGGTGGGACGGCCATACAGGCCATAGCTCGCCGGAAACGGCGGCTTGAAGCGCGGAAAGCCTTTTTTCCCTTCCAGAGATTCCAACAGACCGGTCTCCTCGCCGCAGATATAGGCCCCTGCGCCCAGGTGATTGTACATGTCAAAATCCACACCGGAACCCAGGATATTCTCGCCCAACAGCCCCGCCTCGCGCGCCTCGCACACCGCCTGCTCCATACGCTCATAGGGCTCCCAAAACTCGCCGCGCATATAGTTGTAGCCGATCGTCGCGCCGATGGTGTAACCGGCGATCGCCATGCCTTCAATCACCTGGTGCGGGTTGTAACGCATGATGTCGCGGTCTTTGAAGGTGCCGGGCTCGCTCTCGTCGGAGTTGCAGACGATGTATTTCTGGCCAGGCGTGCCACGCGACATGAAGCTCCACTTGAGGCCGGTGGGAAAGCCGGCCCCGCCGCGTCCACGCAGAGCGGACCTTTTCACCTGGCTGATAATCTCGTCGGGCGCGGTTTTTTCGGCCAGAATCTTTTTCCATGCCGCATAGCCGCCCGTGCCGAGATAGGTCTTCAGCGACCCCGGTTCCGGCAGATGCAGATTACGAAAGCAGACTTCGTTGGCCATCGCTCAGTCCAAACCGCTCAAGATCAGATCTATCGTTTCCGGCGTGAGGTTCTCGTGGTACACCTTACCGATTTGGCAGCACGGTGCCCCGGCGCAAGCGGCCAAACACTCCGCCACCTTGAGGGTAAACCGGCCATCCGGCGTGGTTTCGCCGGGCTCTATGCCGAGCCTTTTCTTGAAGTGCTCCAAAATCTCACTCGAGCCGCACAGCATACAAGAGATATTGGTGCAAACATAGATCTTGTGCCGGCCCACCGGCTTCAAATCATACAGCGTATAAAAGGTGGCGACCTCGTAGACCGCAATGGGCGGCAGGTCGAGGCAATCGGCCACGGCGTCCATCAGCTCGGTGGTCAGCCAGCCGCCGTTGGCCTCCTGGGTATAACGCAGCGCGGCCAGCAAGGCCGAGCGCTTTTGTTCCGGCGGATACTTGAGACATTCGCGGTCTATCGCCGCACGCACAGACTCAGGGAGTAAATCAGATTTTCTCTTCATCTGGGCAGCCATCAGCGATCTACTTCTCCGAAGACTATATCCTGCGAGCCTATAATCGCGACGACATCAGCCAGCATGTGACCACGGCACATCTCATCGAGGGCAGCCAGGTGAGCGAAGCCCGGGGCGCGCACCTTGAGCCGATAAGGTTTGTTGGCGCCATCGGAAATCAGATACACACCGAACTCGCCCTTCGGCGCCTCGACCGCCGCATAGGCCTCGCCCTCCGGGATGCAAAAACCCTCGGTGAACAGCTTAAAGTGATGAATCAGGGCCTCCATATCGGCCTTCATCTCCTCGCGGCGCGGCGGCACGACCTTGTGGTCTTCAATCATCACGGGGCCGGGATTGGCGCGCAGCCAGTCTATGCACTGCTGCACAATACGATTGGACTGCCGCAGTTCTTCAATTCGCACCAGGTAACGGTCATAGCAGTCGCCGGTCACGCCGACCGGAATGTCGAAGTCGAGCCGGTCATAGACCTCATAGGGCTGCTTCTTGCGCAGATCCCATTCGACCCCGGAGCCACGCAACATCGGGCCGGTAAAACCCAATTGCAAGGCGCGCTCCGGCGAGACCACACCTATGCCAACGGTGCGCTGCTTCCAGATACGGTTGTCGGTGAGCAAGCTTTCGTACTCTTCCACGTAAGCCGGAAAGCGCCGGGTAAAGTCTTCGATAAAATCCAACAACGAACCATGACGGTTGGCGTTTCGTTCAACGGTCTCTTTTTCGTTGTGCCACTTGGAGGCTTTGTACTGCGGCATCCTGTCAGGCAAGTCACGGTATACCCCGCCGGGGCGATAATAGGTCGCGTGCATGCGCGCCCCCGA
>JAYUCX010000011.1:0-2227 GCA_043740145.1 Gammaproteobacteria bacterium | reverse complement strand
TCGAGATATTTTCACCCAAACTCGCGAGCGCCCAAGAGGAATACTTGCAGGCCATCACGTCGGGCAATAATTTTTTGCTCAGCGCATCGCGCGCGCGGTTACGTTCCCTGGGCCTAGCGGAAGAGCAGGTTGCCACTCTGGAAAAAACCCGCAAGGCCGAAAAGCTGATTAAGGTCTACGCGCCCAGCGATGGAGTGGTGGAATCGCTGGGCGTGCGTCAGGGTATGTTTGTGGAACCCTCCACGGAGGTGGTGGGTCTGGTTGATCCATCGAGCGTGTGGGTGTTGATGGATGTTTTCCCGCAACAGGCCGCCGGTTTGGCCGCCGGTAAGGACGCAGAGATGCGTGTCGCCGCACTGCCCGGCAAGCTGTGGCGCGGTAAACTGGAGTACGTATACCCCAGTGCGGATCCCGTGACGCGCACAGTCAAGATGCGCTTGCGGTTCGATAATCCCGATCTGTTGTTGAAGCCCAATATGTTTGCCGAGGCGTACCTCTACGCAGGTGATGAGCATGTGGTGCTCAGTATCCCACGCGAGGCGCTGATACGCACCGGCACTGAGAGCCGGATAATTGTGGCTTTAGGTGAAGGCAGATTTGCGGCACGCACGGTCGAGGCGGGCGCCGAATACGGTGAGCGAATTGAAATTATTTCAGGTCTGGAAGAAGGGGCGCAGGTCGTTACGTCAGGGCAATTTCTGCTCGATTCCGAAAGTAATCTCAAGGCGGGATTGCAACGCCTGAGTGCGCCTGAGCCTGAGAAAAAACCGGCAAAGAGCATACAAGGCAGAGGTGTCATCAAAAGCCTGCAAGGCGGCAAGATCACCCTCAGCCATGAGCCTGTCGCTGCGCTGAATTGGCCGGCGATGACGATGGATTTCACGCTCGCGGAAGGCGCGCTGCCGGAAAATATTACTACGGGAGAAAACATCGAGTTTGAATTTCATCAGGCAGGCGATGCCTATGTGGTGACCAAAGTCCAGCGCGTGGGAGGTGCCCCATGATCGCGTCCGTCATACGCTGGTCACTCACAAACCGCGCGTTGGTGGTGCTGCTTGCGCTGTTGCTCAGCGGCTTTGGTGTATACGCCGTGATGCGTATGCCGCTCGATGCCATTCCCGATCTGTCCGATGTGCAAGTCATCATCAAGACCAGTTACCCGGGCCAGGCGCCGCAGGTTGTAGAGGATCAGGTCACCTACCCCCTCGCTACGACCATGCTTTCGGTGCCGGGCGCCACCACGGTGCGTGGTTACTCATTCTTCGGCGACTCTTATATCTATGTATTATTTGCCGACGGCACCGATCTTTATTGGGCGCGCTCGCGCGTGCTGGAGTATTTGAGCCAGGTGACCGATCGTCTGCCCAAGGGGGCGCGTACCGCACTGGGACCGGATGCCACCGGCGTAGGTTGGATTTACGAATACGCGCTCATTGATCGCAGCGGCAAGCACGATCTTGCGCAACTGCGCAGCTTGCAGGATTGGGTGCTCAAGTTTCAATTGCGCGCCGTGCCGGGCGTGGCCGAGGCGGCTACGTTAGGCGGCATGGTGAAGCAGTATCAAATCGTGGTGAACCCCGCACGCCTGCGCGCTTACAACCTCACCCTGCCGATGTTGCGCGCCGCCGTCGAACAGGCAAGCCAGGAAGTCGGCGGGTCGGTGATTGAAATGGCCGAGGCGGAATACGTGGTACGCGCCAAGGGTTATCTCACGGGGATCGAAGATTTGCGCGCCATACCCTTGGGTGTCAGCAAGAACGGCACGCCGCTGTTACTCGAAGATGTAGCCGAGATCCGCCTGGGCCCGCAACTGCGTCAAGGCATTGCGGAGCTGAACGGCGAGGGTGAAGTGGTGGGCGGCATCATCGTGATGCGCAGCGGCTACAACGCGCTGGATACCCTCTCTGCGGTCAAGGCCAAGCTGGCCGAAATCAAGAAACAGCTTCCGCAAGGAGTGGAAATCGTCGAGACCTATGACCGCTCCAGCCTCATCCGGCGCGCGGTAAATAATCTCAAGGAAAAACTGCTTGAAGAATTCATCGTCGTGGCGTTGGTCTGCGCGGCGTTTTTACTGCATCTGCGCTCGGCGCTGGTGGCGGTGGTCAGTCTGCCGCTGGGCATACTCGCCGCGTTCCTGGTGATGTACTACCAGGGCATCAACGCCAACATCATGTCGCTGGGCGGCATTGCGATCGCCGTGGGCGCGATGGTGGACGCCGCCATCGTG
>JAYUCX010000010.1:0-12562 GCA_043740145.1 Gammaproteobacteria bacterium | reverse complement strand
GCTTTCCTTGCGGTCATTGCTTCGCCCGCCTCCGCTGCAAGCGGACGGACACGCATCGCCAGCGTCATGATGGCCATGCGCACCGCGATGCCGTGACTCACCTGCTGCAGAATCACCGAACGCGGGCCGTCGGCGACGGCGGAGTCCATCTCCACGCCACGATTGATCGGTCCGGGGTGCATGATGATGACGTCCGGCCTGGCGTAGGCCAGCTTTTCTTCGGTGAGGCCGTAGAGGTGAAAATATTCGCGTTCGCTGGGCAGGTGCGCGCCCTGCATGCGTTCACGTTGCAGACGCAGCATCATGATGACATCTACGTCGCGCAGGCCCTCACGCAGGTCGTGATAGACGTGCACGCCGAGCGTTTCGATCTGCGCCGGCAGCAGGGTGTGCGGCGCGATGACGCGCACCTCCGGCACGCCGAGCGTGGTGAGGGCGTGGATCTGGGAGCGGGCCACGCGGGAGTGCAGGATGTCGCCCACGATCGCCACGCAAAGCTTGCCGAAGTCGCCCTTGTGGCGGCGCACCGTGAACATATCGAGTATCGCCTGCGTGGGGTGCGCGTGGCTGCCGTCGCCCGCGTTGATGACGCTCACGTGCGGTGCGACATGCTGGGCGATGAAATGCGCGGCGCCGCTCTCGGCGTGGCGTACCACAAACATGTCGCAGTACATGGCCTCCAGGTTACGCAGCGTGTCGAGCAGCGACTCGCCCTTGGTGGTGGAGGAGGCGCTCACGTTGATGTTGAGCACGTCCGCCGACAAGCGTTTGGCGGCGAGTTCAAAGGTAGTGCGGGTGCGGGTGCTGGGCTCGAAGAATAAATTGACGATGGTTTTGCCGCGCAGCAACGGCAGCTTTTTCACGGCCTGTTCGCTGGTTGCGGCGAACGACTCCGCAGTGTCGAGGATTTCGGTGAGTATCGAGGGTGTAAGCCCCTCAATGGTAAGAAAGTGGCGCAGACGGCCTTGGGGGTCTACTTGAATATTCCCTTGTCTCACTTATCAGAACTCAGTCACGCTTGCGTATGCTCAGCCGCAACGGGTCGGGGCCGTGCAGTTTGATGTGTTCGTTGCTGTTAAGTTCCATGCGCTGTCCGGTCACTGCCGCTTCGATAGGCAGCTCGCGTCCGCCGCGATCCACCAGTACCGCCAGCATCACGCTCGCCGGGCGGCCGTAGTCGAAGATCTCGTTGAGCGCGGCGCGCAGCGTGCGGCCAGTGTACAAGACATCGTCCACCAGTACGATGTGTCCGTTATCGAGATTGAAGGGCAGGTGCGAGGGTGTCACCTGCGGGTGCATGCCGATGCGCGTGAAGTCATCGCGGTAGAAGGAAATGTCCAGCGTGCCGAGCGGTTCGCGGATATTCAGCAAACGGTGCAGCCGTTCGGCGAGCCACACCCCGCCGGTGTGAATGCCGATCATCAGGGGATCGGAGATGTTGCGTTTTTTCAATAAAGCGGTAATCTCATCCGCCATTCTTGCCAGCAACGACTCTACATCAATGTCCAAAAAATCACTCACGAGTCGGCCCTCCTGGGCAGATCTTGCAGCCAGGTGTGCAGAATCACCTGGGCGGCGAGGCTGTCTATGTCCTGTTTGTTGCGGCGTTTCGCTGGGAGTATGCCGTGCGCCTCGTGGGAACTCAACCGCTCGTCCACGGTGTGCACGGGGAGGTTATAGCGGCCGTGCAGCTGCTGCCCGAAACGCCGCGCGGCGCGGGTCATGGCGTGCTCAGAGCCGTCCAGATTGAACGGCACGCCCACCACCAGCGCGTTCGGCCGCCAGGTTTCGATGATACGGCTGATGGCCGTCCAGTCGGGGTGCGCGCCGGTCACGCGCACCGTCTCCAGCGGGGTTGCGGTATGGGTCAACGGTTGTCCCACCGCGATACCGATACGGCGGGCGCCGTAGTCGAAGCCGAGTACCGGCTGCGCGTCGTGATTCATGGGCACCTCATGCGTGTCCCACCTCGCCGGAAAGGTTACTAATGTCCACACCGAGCAAGGCGGCTGCTGCGCTCCAGCGTTTTTCGTAAGGCGTTTCGAACAGGATGTGCGCAGTCGTTCTTCCGTGTACGTCGGTCGCTCCCGGCTTCCTGCCTCCCGCGACACTAGTAGAACCCTTCGCTATCGCTCTTCCCTGTATGTCGTCGGCCTGGCCGCTCAGCCAGGCGTTCTGGGTGAGCTCCTCTTCCAGTTGGCCCGGCCCCCAGCCGGCATAGCCGAGCGCCACCAGGGCCTGGCCGGGAAATTCACGACGCGCGATGGCGGTCAAGATATCGCGCGAGGTGCTGAGCCCAAGGGTGTCGGTGATCGGCAGGGTGGACTCCCAGTGCAGCAGCGGCTGGTGAAGGATGAAGATCCGTTCGTACTGGACAGGGCCGCCCATGCACACCGGCTCATTGGCGATCTCATCGTCGCCGCCTTCTATGTTGACCTGCCGGAGGATCTCGCCGAGACGGATGTCGAGCGGCCGGTTGATGACGATCCCCATCGCGCCGTCGCTGTTGTGTTCGCAGATATAGGTCACGGTGCGAAAAAAGTTCGGGTCCGCCAGGGCGGGCATGGCGATCAGGAAGTGATTCGTTAGGTAGCCTGATTCAAGCATAGTGGAGACGCCATATACAGTATCGGCCAAAGACGAACCTGATACAAGGGTGGGTACACGAGACAAACGACTCCACCGCAGAGGACACTAAGGATACAGCGCGTCAAAACCCAAACCTTACAAATTTAGCGATTCTCACTCATTTTTCCTCTGCGTCCTTTGCGGTAAATCAAGCTTCGTATTAAGTATGCCCATTATTGACTGGCGAGACGGTTATCCTTCTGGAATTGCCAGGTGCGGGTGATGTGCAGGATATCGGTATCCTTGCGGATGTCATTGGGAAAGGGCGCGTAGGGCGCGGCGAGCTTGACGATGCGCAGCGCGGCGTCATCGAGCACTTTATACCCCGAGGAGCGGCGCAAGGTCATGTTGTTGATGCTGCCATCGGGGTTGAGGGCCACGTCCAGAATCAGGCTGCCCGTCAGGTTGCCGCGCTTGGCCTCATCGGGGTAATTGAGATTGCCGATACGCTCGACCTTGACCCGCCATGCCTCCATATAACTCGCGTATTTATATTCCTGTGTCTTGGCCGAGATGAATGTCTGGCGCGGACGCTGGGCGTAGGCCAGCGCGGAGTCGCTGATCTGCGCGCTCAGGCTCGCCATTTGCAGGCTGCGGCTGACCAGTTCCGCGGCGGACGGCAACGCGGGCGCCTGCGTTGCCGCCGTTTTGGGTGCGGGTTTGGATTCGGTCTTCACTTCTTTTTTGCCTTCAGGTTGGGTTAAGACCGGTTTGGCTTCTTGCTGCGGCGGCGTGGCGGGCTCAGGTTTGGCCACCGGTTCTGGAGGCGGCGGTTCGGCTACCGGCTGAGGGGCGGGTTCGACGCCGGTCTGGGGCGCAGGCGTGAGGGCGGGGAATGGGGTAATCACCTGTACCCGCTCCGCGGTATTGCCGCCGCCGTCCTGATTGGACTGGGCGAGATAGTCGGCCTGTTCGGGCGGCGTCGTAGCGGGCCGGGTCACCAGCGTGATTTCCATGACGGGCAAGTTGTCACGCAGGGGTTTGAGCACAAATTGTTCGATGCTCACCCCCAGTATCACGATGGCGTGCAGTGCCGCCGCCAGAAACAGGGTGAGCCCCAGCCGGTCACGCGCGGTCACCGGCAGCGGGGCGGGCAGGACTGAGGACATCGCCGTCATACGGACATCTTTTCCAGCATGGCAGCCGTTATGATACCGCTGACCACGCCAAAACTCACGGCCGCCGTCATCAGCACCGGCAACAGGTGCAGCAGGCCGGGGTGCGGGATAAATAGGGTATAGGCTACCCAAAACTGGCCCGCCATGTGGGCCATTGCGGCGAGCACGCTGTACCCCACCGGCCCTAGGGCCGCCCAGCGCAGGCGGCTGGAAATCACCCAGCCCGCCGCGAGTAACGCCATACTCGCCAACGCTCCGCTTAAGCTCAACATGAACGTGGGTGAGAGAAAGGTGCCGAGCAGCAAGCTCCCGACCAGCACCCGCAACAGCGCCACCCACACCGCCATGCGTAGCCCATAGCGTATCAGCACCGCGATCGTAATCGCGTTGGCCAGCCCCGGCTTGATGCCGGTAACGGACTCGGCAAGGCGCTCTCCGCGATATGGATAGTGATCGCAAGCGCCGTGAGCCAGGCGATCAGATGATCTTCGCGGGTGGTGGTTAGAATGGGCATGTTTTAAGGGGTGAAAGTCAGAAGTTAATGGCATCAAAGCGCGGCTCGCGGCCGATGACCTGCACGCTGATGCGGTTAGGCAGGCAGGCCGCGAATTCGCCGCTTAAGGCAAGCCGGCCGCTGTGCGCGCATTGCTTTCCGTGGCAGGGCGAATCCACAAAGCGGATCTTGCCGTCCTTGATTTCCAATAGGCTCACGCCCAGCGTGCCGGGGATCTTGATGCGCTGATTTTTGTAGAGCGATAGTACGGCCGCCTCCTTGCCGCCCACCAGAATGCGCGCCTGTTCGCCGTGGGTAGTCTCGCCCCAATAGCGGAGAGACAGGTAAGGCAGCAGCGCGACGGCACACACCAGGATCACCACGTCGGCACGAGTGACGGCCTTCATAACGCGGCGCTGATCTCCACTTTGGGCGGCGGCGTGACCTCAAAACGGATGCGTTTGGCGAGCACAGGGTCCAAGTGCACCACGCCCAGCTCATCTATTACCATTACCTGTTTCACGCCCATGTCACGGCTGTTTTCTGCCAGTCCTTCAGGCCAGCAACTAACAATGCTGTGCTCGCGGCATCGGCGGCGGTCGCGTCGCTGTGCACGACAGTCACCGAGGTGACACCGCGCGCCGGATAACCGCTGCGAGGGTCAATAATGTGATGATAGCGGTTGCCTTGATAATCATAAAAACGCTCGTAGGTGCCGGAGGTGACGATGTTCTCATCGCCCTGTATTTCAATCGAAGCGATGATGCCGCTGCCGCGCGGGTCGCGGATGCCGATGCGCCACGGCCGGCCGCCGTGCTTGCCGATCACGCGGATGTCGCCGCTGGCATTCACGATGGCGTTTTGAATACCGAGCTTGCGCAGGTGCGCGATGGCGACATCCACCGCACAGCCCTGGCCGATGGCGCCGAAATCCAATTGTACCGCGGGATTGTTACTCTTGAGAGTATGGCCCTCAATCTGTAACGCATCCATCGAGGGGTGTGCGGCGACCAGCGTCTCTACGGTTTTTGCGTCAGGCGGCGGGCCGTGCGGCTCATCGCTGTGAAACCCCCAGGACGCGATGAGCTTGCCAATGGCCGGGTTAAACAAACCGCCGCTCTTCGCCGACAACTCTTTCGCTTCTGTGATCAACGCTATCGTCTCAGCATCAACGTTTGCCGCCGCGCCAGATCTTATGGTTTCATTGATGCGTGTTAAGGGGCTTGCCTCCCAGGCATGCCAGGTGGTGTGAATGCGGTTGAAGTCCTCGGCAATCGCGGTGCTTGCGCGCCGCGCAAGTTCCGGCTCCGCTCCCCAGATGCTGATGTCCACCAGTGCGCCAAGGGCGAGAATCTGCTCTTGATAAAGCGGTGATTCCTGTTTGCTACAGGAGATAGTAGCAAGTAGCAAGTGGCAAGTAGCAAGAAGCAAGGTGGTTTTGATTTTCCTTGCCACTTGCTACTTGCCACTTGCTACTTGCTTCTCGACCACGTCGAGAAGCAAAGCGGCGATATTGAGGCCATACAAAGCATCCAGTTCACGCACGCAGGTAGGACTGGTGACGTTGATCTCGGTAAGGTAATCGCCGATGACGTCTAGCCCCACGAACAATAATCCCTTTTCCCGCAGCACCGGCCCGACGCGTTCGCAAATCCAGCGGTCACGCGGCGAGAGTGGCACGCCTATGCCGCGGCCGCCGGCCGCGAGATTGCCGCGCGTCTCGCCCTCGGCGGGGATGCGCGCCAGCGCATAAGGGACAGGCTCGCCGTTGATCATCAGAATGCGCTTGTCGCCCTCGCTGATTTCGGGAATAAATTTTTGCGCCATGACAAAACGCTGCTCATGCTCTGTCATGGTTTCATTCACTACGTTGAGGTTGGGATCGCCCGCGCGTAACCGAAATACCGAGGCGCCGCCCATGCTACCCAGTGGTTTCAAAATAATATCGCCAAACTCGTTCAGAAAATCGCGCAATCGCGTTTTGCTGCGGGTGACCAGCGTCGGCGGTGTGCACTGCGGAAACCAGGCGGTAAATAATTTTTCATTGCAGTCGCGCAGCGATTGCGGTTTATTCACGACTAAAACGCCTTCGGTTTCCGCACGCTCTAACAAATACGTGGTGTAGATATACTCCATGTCAAATGGCGGGTCCTTGCGCATGAGAATGACATCGAACGCAGAGAGCGGTTCGGTCGTCTCGCTACCGAGTTCAAACCAGTTCCTGGGGTTGTCCTCCATACGCAGTGTGAGCATGCGCGCAAACGTTTTTCCGTCGCGCAGAAATAAATCACCCTGCTCCATATAGGCAATCGGCCAGCCGCGCCGCTGCGCCTCCAGCAGCATGGCGAAGGTGCTATCCTTTTTGATGTTGATGGCGGCGATGGGGTCCATGATAACCCCGAGCTTGAGTGAGGCGTGAGGCGTGAGGCGTGAGGGATGTCCTGGTTGTTTCTCCTTACTCCTCACCCCTCACTCCTCACAGCCGCTAACTCTCTCGCCGCGGCGACCAAGGCCAGACGGGCGATGACGCCGTAGGCGTAAAAGCGATTCGGATCGGCGTCGGGTGCTTGACTCATGTCAGGAGCATTACAGGGCTGGGCAAAGGCAAGCGGCTCAAAGTGCATCCCCGGCGCATTGAGGTTTTCGTCCACGCCGCGATTTTTGTGTACCCGGTAAAAACCGCCGACGACGTAGTGGTCTATCATGTACACCACCGGTTCCGCGACCGCCTCTTCTACGCCCCAGTTTTCGAAGGTGTAGACCCCTTCCTGCAAGATCACCTGGGTGACCGCCTGGCCGCCCTTGGAGGCCGCCATCTTGGTGCGCTGCTTGCGGTTCAACTCCCGCACCTGCTCGCTGCTGTAGACGCTCATGATGCCCATGCCGTAGGTGCCGGCGTCGGCCTTGACCACCACGAAGGGACGCTTGTCGAGGCCGTATTCGTCATATTTATGCTGGATAGTGGTGAGCAGCGCGTCCACGTTTTTGGCGAGGCAGTCCTCACCCTCGCGCTTCATAAAGTTGATCTCGCCGCACTGTCGGAAGTAGGGGTCAATCAGCCACGGGTCTATGTCCACCAACTCGGCGAACTCCATCACGACCTCGCGGTACTGTTCGAAATGCTGGGACTTGAGGCGGCTGGACCAGCCCATGGCGAGCGGCGGGACGACCGGCTGTTCCAGTCCTTCAAGCACCGCAGGGACACTCTCGGAGAGGTCGTTGTTGAGCAGCACCATACAGGGTGTGAAGCCGGCCACGCCCACCGTGTCGCCGTCCCGGACGATGGGTTCCAGACGCAGCTTCCGGCCGGATGCCAAAATAATGTCGCTGGGGCTCTCAAGATTCGGCAGCAAGGAGCCGATACGTACCTCGAAGCCGGCCTTCAGAATGATGTCGCGCAGGGTCGCCAGACTCTCCAGGTAAAACGGATTGCGGGTATGACTTTCCGGGATCAGCAACACCCTGGCCGCGCGCGGGCAGGTGTGCTCGATGGCGGACTGGATCGCCTGGATGCACAACGGCAGAAAGGCCGGATTGAGGTTGTTGAAGCCGGCGGGAAACAGATTGGTGTCCACCGGGGCGAGTTTGAACCCGGCGTTACGCAGATCTACGGAGGCATAAAACGGCGCGCGCGTTTCCAGCCATTGGCCGCGCAGCCAGCGCTCGATGCCGGCCTGGTGTTTGAGGAACAGTGATTCGATGTGCTGCAAGGGCCCGCTCAACGCGGTGGTCAGGTGAGGAACGATGTGCAACGGTTCAGGTTTCATCAGGTTACCTTGAGAGAGCAATAGGTGCGAGTCTAGTTGCGCAATATTCGCATACTAAGGCCGAATGAATTCGGCCCTACGGGAGTGTCAATAGATTGGCTATCGCCGCGGCATAGCCCTGATCGGCTCCGTAAAAGGCAAAAGTACTAGCGCGCGATTAAGTTTAGGATAATACTATACGACTGGGTGCTGCGGTACCACAATAAGATCTTCTAGCTGTGCGGATGTAGCGCCGGCGGCGGGTAGGTTAGCGTGCGCTTCTCTGCATCCAAGAGTAGACCGCATGGCGGGTGATTGTTTATGATAGGGGCGTTGAGCATGGACAATGAGTTTGCAGGCCTGAAGGTCATGGTCATTGACGACAGCAAGACCATCCGCCGCACCGCCGAAACCCTGCTGAAAAAGGCCGGCTGCGACGTCATCACCGCGGTGGACGGCTTCGAGGCCCTGTCCAAGATCGCCGATCAGCGGCCCGACATCATCTTCGTAGACATCATGATGCCGAGGCTGGATGGCTACCAGGCCTGCGCCCTCATCAAACACAACCAGCTTTTCAAGACCACGCCGGTGATCATGTTGTCGAGCAAGGATGGCCTGTTCGACCGCGCCCGTGGCCGCATCGTGGGGTCGGAGCAATACATCACCAAACCGTTTACCAAGGAAGAGCTGTTCAGCGCGATCAAGCGCTATGTGGTCAAACCGCATTGAGAGTTGCCCCGCCGGGTAAGGCATAATGGCATGTAGTTTGCCTGGATTTGATTTTAGGAACATTATGCAAGGCTTTCTGGTTAAATGACCTGATTTTAAAAGACGAGGGGAAAAAATGGCACGCATACTCATAGTGGATGACTCTCCCACCGATACCCATGTGCTGAAGACGCTGCTGGAGCGCAATCAGCACGAGGCGTTGACGGCCGGCACTGGGGAAGAGGCTATCGCCAAGGTCAAGGAGATCAAACCGGACCTGATTCTGATGGACGTGATACTGCCCGGCATCAGCGGTTTTCAGGCCACGCGCCAGATCAGCAAAAACCCGGATACGGCCAATATCCCCATCATCATCGTCACCACCAAGGATCAGGAAACAGACCGGGTGTGGGGGCTGCGGCAGGGCGCCAAGGATTACGTGACCAAGCCCGTGAACGAGGCGGACCTGCTGGATAAGATCAAGGCCGCGCTGGGTACTTGAGGGTATAACTTAATGAGGCTGCGTTGATGACTCAATCCGTGCGCAAAGGCCCCGTGGCCTTGCTGCACGATATCGATCGGCGCAGCAAACAGCATGCGGTGGGTCTGCCGCGCCAGGAGGAGGTCAAGAAGACCTGGTCGGGCATCGCGTTTAGATTGGGTGAGGCGTTGCTGGTCGCTCCCCTGATGGAGGTGCGCGAGATACTGACCTATCCCGGTTTATCCCAGGTGCCGAGGGCAAAGTCCTGGCTGAAGGGCATCGCCAATGTACGCGGCAATTTGTTGCCCATTGTCACGCTGCAATCGTTTCTGGGCAGGCCGGCCCCGATTATAGGCCGCCGCAGCCGGGTCCTGGTGGTGCAGCATGCGGGGCTGTTCGCGGGATTGGTGGTGGATGAGGTGCTGGGCATGAAACATTTTCTGGAGGAGGAGTACAACACTGCGCCGCCGGCGGATATCAATCTCGCCAGGGATTACTTGCACGGCAGTTATAAGCACGGGGAGGAGCAGTGGCCGGTATTCAGCACCCATAAACTGGTGCAAAGCCCCTCCTTCCTGCAGGCGAATGCCTGATGGGTATCTCTAAAAATTGCGTCCCTACACCGCAGGGCGCCTCGAATTTTTCGAGGCGCCCTGCACTGTCCGGCGCTCGAAGTGATTGATTACCGTTACCCGCCCGGCGGGTAACATGACAACGTTGGTTGGAAGTGGCTTAGTATGATTTCGCTCCGCGCGGTATGAAACCGCGCGGGCGACCAAAGGGGAGAGTTGCACTTCTCGCCTTTGGAAACCCCATAACTTAAGGAGCCCGCGGAAAGACCGCAGGGGATAAATTTTATGGCAATAGATACTCGTAAGACGCTGGGCCGGGACAGGGAATTGGTGATCCTAATTGGCGCCCTGGTCACCTTTATTATGCTGCTGGCGCTTAACTTCGGTTATCTGGGACAGCAGTCCGGCTACGATAAGGAATACATCAGCCTGGCCGGCGAGCTGCGCGTGCTGTCGCAGCGTATCGCCAAAAACGCCGAGGCGGCCGTCACCCGTTCGGAGGCCTTCCCGCAGTTGAAGGACGCGCGTGACCAGTTCGCCCAGATCATCTCGCGCCTGAAGGGCGGCAATACCCTCACCGGCCTGCCCCCCACGCCCGATGCCGCGGCGTCGCAGCTTGGCAAGGTGGAGAAGGAGTGGAAGCGCTATGGTGCCAACGCCGATATTATCTTGAGCAACGAGCAGTTGGTGAAAGCTTCCACCGAGTTCGTCAAGACGATCAACGAGGTGAGCCCCAAATTGACCAAGGCCTCGGAGGGCCTGCTGGACGCCCTCATCAAAAAAGGCGCGCCGGTGGAAAAAGCGACTCAGGCGGAAAGCGAAAAGGCCATGACGCGGCTGATGGCGCAGCAGGAAAATATCGCCGTCGCGGGGCGTCTGGTGGCGCTCAGCCAGCAGATCGCCGCGCACGTCAACAAGGTGTTCCAGGGCGGACGCGGCTCCGAGGCGGCGGCCCAGGCGGCCGACCTGTTCCGCCATGATGCGGCGGCCTTTGTCACGGCCCTGGAGGGGATGCGCTCGGGTAACGAGGCGCTCAGGATCACGCGCGTCGAGGACCCCGAAGCCCGCAAGAGACTGGATGAAATCGCCGACCTGTTCGGATCCATCATCCAGCTCGACCTGCTCATTCTGGAAAAATTCCCGGATTTGTTTAAGGTGCAAGACGCCGCCAAGGACGTGTTTGAAAGCAGCGACGCGCTGTTCAAGGATACCACTGACCTGGTGAACGCCTATGCCAGCCTGGAGCGCAACCGCACGATTTCGGCCACTACCGGTTATATCCTGGGCGCTGTCGCGCTGTTGTTGCTCATCAGCCTGGGTTACAAGCTGCGCCGCGACGCACTGGCCCGCTTGGCGGTCAGCGCCGATGAAAATCGCCGCAACCAGACCGCCATCATGCGGCTGCTGGATGAGATGGCCAACCTCGCCGACGGTGACCTGACAGCACGCGCGACGGTGACGGAAGACATCACCGGCGCTATCGCGGACGCCGTCAATTACGCCATTGACGCCTTGCGCACCCTGGTGACCAACATCAACCAAATCACCGTGCACGTTTCTTCGGCTGCCCAGGAGACCCAGGCCACGGCCATACATCTGGCGCAGGCCAGTGACCACCAGGCCCAGCAGATCACCGACACCAGCGCGGCGATCAATGAAATGGCGGTCTCGATCGAAGAGGTCTCCGCCAATGCCGCGGAGTCCGCGGCGGTGGCGCAAAACTCGGTGGCGATCGCCGGCAAGGGCGCCACGGCGGTGCAGAACACCATCCAGGGTATGGACAGCATCCGCGAACAGATTCAAGAGACGTCCAAGCGCATCAAGCGTCTCGGCGAAAGCTCACAGGAGATCGGCGATATCGTCGAGCTTATCAACGACATCGCCGATCAAACCAACATTCTCGCCTTGAATGCGGCCATCCAGGCGGCCATGGCGGGCGAGGCGGGCCGCGGCTTCGCGGTGGTGGCCGACGAAGTGCAGCGCCTCGCCGAGCGTTCCAATAACGCCACCAAACAGATTGACGCCCTCGTTAAAACGATTCAAACCGACACCCACGAGGCCGTCATCTCGATGGAGCAAAGCACCTCGGGCGTGGTGAACGGCGCCAAGCTGGCGCAGGATGCGGGTGCGGCGCTGAAAGAGATTGAAAGCGTCTCCAGCAAGCTCGCCGGACTGATTCAAAGCATCTCGTACACCGCGCGCCAGCAGGCCTTCGGGGCGACCTCCATTTCGAACACGATGAACGAGATCCGGGAGGTCACGACGCAGACCTCGGTCGGTTCCAACGAGACGGCGGCATCCATCGGCAACCTGGCCGATCTCGCCAACGATCTGCGCAAGTCGGTCGCGGGTTTCAAATTGCCAAGTTAAGCCGGCGTTGCCAGTGAGCGAGTGAACCAATTTGAATTTCGCACTGCGCGGTGTGAAACCGCGCAGGCGACCAAAGGCGAGAGCTGCGCCTCTCCCCTTTGGAAACCCCATTGCTTTGTGCCCGCTACAGGCTGCGGGCTATGGATGAATGTATCTAATGATTATGACCAGCCATGACCCTGCAGAAGATGGACGACAAGCAGTTTTACCAATGGGCGGAACTGCTGGAGCAGCGCACGGGAACCAGTTTACCCGTAGAGCGTAAGTCGTTTCTGGTCACCAGCATCGGGCTACGCATGCGTAAAATCGGCTGCCCGGATTATCAGAGTTACTATGATCTGATCGTGTCGGCGCCGGGCCGGGTGGTCGAGTGGGCGACCCTGGTGGACAGGCTCACCGTCCACGAGACGCGCTTTTTCCGGCATCCCGAATCGCTGCGCCTGATC
>JAYUCX010000009.1:0-5439 GCA_043740145.1 Gammaproteobacteria bacterium | reverse complement strand
AGTAATTTATTCATGGCAAAATTCCTTGTGCTTGATTAAGCCGCGCCTGGCTCAAGGCCAGGGTAATCTTCTGTTGCGTGTAAGCTTGCTCGGCGGAGAAGGCCGAGTTCTTGGCTTGCACCAACAAGACCAAACTCAACTCGCCGAGATCAAATGACTTTTGCAGTAACGTCACATTCTCAGCCGTCAATCGCTGCTGAGCCTTAGCGATCGCCAACGCTTGCTGCGTCATTTGATAACCCTGTTCGGCCTGCTTTATTTCAACTTCTAGCTGGCGGCGCGCCTGTTCATATTGAGCCTGAGCTTGAGTCAGCGCAGTCTCTGCGGCGGCGATCAAGGGCCGATTGCGCGCCTCGGTGGAAAAAGGCAGCCGCAAGGAAATACCTATGCTTTGATCATAAGGCTCGGCCTCGTCACCCCGTTCCCGCCGGGCGCTGAGTGTAAGTTCGGGGCTATCGCGCCGGGTCGCTCTCACCGTATGCAGTTGCGCCTGCGCGTATTCTATGGCGCTGCGCGCCGCCGCAAGCCTTGGATGGTTATCAATTGAAGCAAACGTTTGCAGCGGTTCCTCGTGCTCGGCGGCTATATGTTGTTCTCCGACCAGAATCGAGTAGGCTTGCTCTGCCTGAAACATGCGGGTCTGCGCCCCGAGCAGCGCCGTCTGTATGGTCAAGGTATCGTTCTGCGCCAGATTCAAATCCGTTTGCGCCAAGTCTCCCGCCATGACGCGTCGTTTCACATCCTCTTCCAGCTTTCTTGCCGTTTCTGAGTGGTGTTCAGCAACGACCACCTGGCTTTCGGCGAGCGCGACCGCCCATACCGCCTCGCGCAATTCACCAGCGAGTTTTAATCGCAATGCCTGCATCGCTTGATTAAGGTTGGCCCCGGCTGCGTTGACCTCTTCGGCTCGCGCGGTCTGCTGTCCAGGCAACCACAACGGTAAACTAACACCCGCCTCCAGCTCATCCTGGCCACGATTCTTCGTGAAGCGGTCACTGCGATTAGAGAACTCCAGCGCAGGCGTACTGGGGAAGAGACTGCTTGCCGCGGTGCGTTGCGCCGCAATTTCCGCCTGCCTTGCCTCCAATACGCGCACCTCCACATTACGTGCCCAAGCCTTATCCAGCGCCTCGCGTAAATCCCGTGAGGTGTCTGCGGCACATATTTGGGGAGTGAGCATCACCGCCATTAGCGACAATCCGCACCACATTATCGTTTTACTCATTAGAAGTCCCCCGCCTGAAGCTTAGTACACATAGTCCACTGCACGAGGCAAGCGGCTGTACACGCACTTTATTGACCGGGCCTGACAACGATCTTGCCCACCATGCCCGCGGCGTAGTGCCCCGGCTGATGACAGGCATATTCGATAGTGCCCGCCTTGGCGAACGTCCATACCAATTCCTTGGTCTCACCCGGCTTGAGGCGGATGGCATTTGCCTCATCCGCCATGATCATGCCGCCCATACTCTGCATCATCTTTTCATGCTCGGCCTGTTCTTGGGCATCACCCAGGACAAACTCATGTACCGAGTTGCCCTTATTGGTGACAACGAAGCGCACGGTCTCACCGGTCTTTACCTCCAGTGCCGGCAAGTCATACCTGATATCCAGTGCGGTGATAGTTACAATTCGATCCGCCGTGCCAAGCTTGCTCACGGAGTTTTTCTCAGTATCGGTCTTGTGTTGCATATCGGCGTCGTTCATGTCTTCCGTCATATCACGAGTGGAGTCACCCTTCGTACAACCAGACACGGAGCTGCTGATAATCATGGCGAAGGAAACCGCCATCAACACGACCGCCAAGGCTGTAGTAGGTTTTTTGAACATGGTAGTTCCTCTTAGCTGAAGTTAAAAACTATCGCCGGACATAAAACGCCAGACGTGATGCTTAGGCCAGGGGCAGAGCAGGCCCGAAACCTGAATAGTCAGCTTAAGAGGCTTGGGGAGGTCTTACGTGAGGAGGGAATATAATCCCGGTGACCGGGATCGTCATAGGGATATAAAACGTTGAAATTGAAGCAGTTGGTAATGAATAGTTAGACACCATCGCCGCCATGCAGGCAACTCCGCAGGTGGCATGATTGTGACCTTTTTCGTGGTCGTGGCCGGAATCCTGATCTGCATCTACATCTACATCGAAGTGCGCCGCGTCGCCGTGGGCCGCGATGTCCTGCGTCACTGCGTTGTGGTGGTGCTCATGCGTGGCGCCGAATGCCTCCGCCAATGCGGACTGCAACGGGCCTATCGCAAGTACCAGCGCGAGCAACCCATTAATCAGGCGATGCCTATTCACATTCATAGAGTTCAAGTATAGAGACTGAATTGTTCTTGTCAACGTCAGACAACGATAATTCTATTCAGTTCGTTATTATATATAGCAACTGGAACGGCCGCGCTTTTCCAAATACTGCTGATGATAGTCCTCGGCCATATAAAATTCCGTCGCAGGGGTGATCTCGGTGACGATGGAATTTTTGTAACGGCCGCTCGCATCGAGTCTCGCCCTGGATGCGAGAGCGGCGGCTTCTTGTTCCGGTGTATGAAAAAATATCGCGGAGCGGTATTGTGTCCCGATGTCCGGCCCCTGCCGGTTCAGCGTCGTCGGGTTGTGATTGTCCCAGAACACCGCGAGCAACTCATCGTATGTTACCTGTTCGGGATCATACGTCACCTCCACCACTTCCGCGTGCCCGGTATTTCCCGAGCAGACATCCTGGTAAGTCGGGTTTACAAGTGTCCCGCCGAGATAGCCCACCCGGGCCCCCAGCACGCCCTTCACTTTACGAAAGGCGGCCTCAACACCCCAGAAACAACCTGCTCCAAACGTCGCTTTTTCCATAACCTCACCTCGCTGTTTCAGTGCCTATGACGATGATGTAGATCGGGAAGATGGCCATGTGTGTGCGTAAGCGGTTCGTGGACATGCTTGTGAGCATGCGGTTCCGTACCCTCGTCACCCTCATGGCGATGCCGATGGTGTTCGTCGTGATGATGTAGATGGGCATGCACTAAATACTCATGGATATGTCCATGCTTATGTTGCTCGGTAAGCACCAGATAGGTAGCGCCAACCATCATTAGCAGAACGACAATGAAGGTCACGCCGAGCGGTTCGTTCAACAAAATTATAGCCATCGCCGCGCCGATGAAGGGCGCGGTGCTGAAATGCGCACTGGTGCGGGCGCTGCCTAAATGACGTAAGGCGTATACAAACAACACTAAACTGATGCCATAGCTAAACAATCCAAGCAACATGGCGGAGAGCAAGACAAAAATTTCAGGCAGTTCTGCTCCGCTAACATAGGCGAGCAGCAAGGAAACGCCGCCTGCCGCAAGCCCTTTAATCATCGCAATGGTCATCGGATCGCCCGCTGAAATCTTGCGCGTCAGATTATTATCCACGCCCCACATAAAACACGCGCCCAGGACGGCAAGTAGCCCCACATTAAAACTCAGCGTAGCGCCCGGATTATAGAAAAGTATGAACCCGGCCAACAGCATGATTAGCGTGGCAACCCAGATCCGGGCAGCAACCGCCTCACGAAACACCCAGGCAGAGATAAGCACAGTCAATACACCTTCCAGATTCAACAATAACGAAACGCTGGAAGCCGTGCTGGTGGTTAATCCATACAATAAAAGAATCGGCCCCAGCACCCCGCCTGTTATTGTCGCTCCCGCAAGCCACAGATAATCGCGCCCTTCCAGCGCGGCCTCTTTATTGAATACGTTGGCGCTCGATGTAATGCGACCACCGATCAGTTTGACGATAAGCAATCCAAAACCGCTGCCCAGATATAACAAGCCCGCCAGCATCAACGGCGGCATCTCGCCCAGCAACAACTTGGCCAGCGGCGTACTGGCGCCAAATAAAGCCGCCGCCAACAAGGCAAAGAAGGCGTAGCGTTGGAGATGAAGATCAATCATGGCGGTTTCTAATTTCTAGTGCAAAACCCTAAGAAAGGTCTGAGTTAATCAGGGGTTTCTTAATATTATCCCTTTTCAGGAGGTGTTGCATATTAGTGAGTTATAATCGTTTATCGGTTGCCGGGCGCGCGCAGGCCGGTGCGCTGTTGCATCAGTTCCGTTTCGCTCAAATTTGACAAGGATAAATGAACCGCTTGCGGCAGATTTTGCACGTTCGCATAAACACCTATGAAGATCCCAAAGAGAATTGAACCGCTGGTCGAGGACGGTCTCGTCGATGCGGTCATCCGTCAACTCATGAGCGGCAAGGAGGCCATGGTCTACGTGGTCCGCTGTGGGGAAGAGATCCGCTGCGCGAAGGTTTACAAAGAGGCCAACAAACGCAGCTTCCGCCAGGCCGCTGATTACGGGGAAGGCCGCAAGGTGAAAAACAGCCGTCGCGCCCGCGCCATGGGAAAGAGCAGCCGGTATGGACGCAAAGCGCAGGAGGAGGCATGGCAAAGCGCTGAGGTGGACGCCTTGTACCGTCTCGCCGCCGCCGGCGTGCGTGTCCCGCGGCCCTATGACTTCCTTGAGGGCGTGCTGCTGATGGAGTTGGTGACCGACGACAATGGCAACGCCGCCCCGAGACTCAACGATCTGGTGCTAACGGCAGAGCAGTCCCGCGAATACCACCGCACACTGATTACACAGGTCGTTCGCATGCTCTGCGCCGGGATCGTCCACGGCGATTTGTCCGAATATAACGTGCTCGTCGGCAGCGAAGGGCCCGTCATCATAGACTTGCCCCAAGCCGTAGACGCCGCAGGCAACAACAACGCCTGCAGTATGTTCGAGCGGGACGTCGCCCGCCTGGCCGCCTACTTCGGCCGTTTTGCTCCCGAGCTCCTGACCACCGACTATGGCATGGAGATATGGTCGCTCTACCAGAGCGGCAAGCTGCACCCTGAGATCGAGCTGACTGGGCGCTTCGCGCGCAGCGAGAAACCGGCTGATGTGGGCAGTGTCATGCGGGAAGTAGACGATGCGCGTAAGGAAGAAGAGGCGCGGCAGCGGTACAGGCAGGAAATGGAGCAATAGGACGCCCTTTGATCCACAGGGCTCGTTGTGTGTCAAATGCCATATTCGGACAGTGTAGCTTAGGGGATTTGAGTTCCGGTTCACGACAGCGCAGGCAGGGTGTCGAGCTTCGCAGCCACCGCACGACAGGCCACAATCAGGTCCGCAACGATGCGCTCATCGATGTTGAGGTCACCCTCGTACTCACCGAGATTGCGGATCTCATGGCACTTGGCCAATACCCGCCAGACTTCAGGGCCCAAACCGAGGGTGTGGGGGAGCGCCTGAAAGACGATGTATCGATTGCCGGGGCGAAAGCCGTGATACCGCAACGCGGCCAGACACAACGCATGCGCTGCGTTGTAGGCCAGATCGAAGCGACCTTCCAACGAGTTCGTGCTATTGCCGGCATCCTTGAGGCGGAGCATACCGGAACGCTTCAGGCCGGCG
>JAYUCX010000008.1:0-12747 GCA_043740145.1 Gammaproteobacteria bacterium | reverse complement strand
ACTGATCCGGGCACGGAACTGGTGGTGATGCCGACCGTGGCCGCCAGGCCGGAGCCCGTGTACGTCTGCGGCGAATTGTTCACCGCCAGCGTCGCCGTCGGCGTGGCCTTGTTCAGCGTCACCGTGAATGGGGAACTCGCCGCTGAGACGTTGTAGTTATCATCGGCGGCTCGCGTGGCCGTCAGCGCGCAGGTGCCGCTGGCATTGCTCACCGAGACCGTGGTGCCCGAGACCGAGCAGCCGGTTGAGGCGCCGGCGCTGAAACTGTATGCGCCCGTGCCGCTGCCGCCCGACGCCGTCGCCGTGCCGGTCGTGCCATAGGTCACACTGGCGGGCCCGGTTACCGTCACCGTGCTTTGGTTGGCCTTCTGCACTGTCAATGTGAAGGTTTGCGTGGCATTTGGCAAGACGCCATTGGTGGCAACAATGGAACGAGAATAACTTCCAACAGTGCCCAAAGCTGGGGTTCCGCTCAATAATCCAGCGGGACTCAATGTAACTCCAGAGGGCAATGTGCTGCTCGTGGAAAATGTCGGCGCCGGGCTTCCCGTCGCTGTTACCGTGAAGCTCCCCGCCGTCCCTACCGTGAACGTCGTGCTGGTGGCGCTCGTGATCGTCGGCGCGGTGCCGGCGGTGTTGAATGTGATGGTCAGCGTTGCACCTGAGCCCAACACGGCACTGCACGTGTTGGTCGTGCCAGAACACGTCGAAGAGCTGAGACCACTCTGACCGCTCCAGCCCGTGAAGGCCGATCCGCCGTTGGCGCTTGCACTGAACGTGACGGTCGCGCCGTTTTCAGACGTCGTGATATTGGGCGAGCACGTGCCCGTAACGGTCTGCGAGGCTATCGCCGTGCCGGTGCCGCCACATGAGACCGGTGCGTTAACGGTGCCACTGCTGGGGGTGATCGTCACTGAACCGCTGCCGGTGCCCGCGAAGGTTAGAATCGAGTTGCGGGCCGCAATTACATACGGCCCCACGAATGGCCCGCCGTTGCCGACGGGCGCTGCGCCGACGGGTTGAATCGCTTCGGTACTTGTATCTTCAAGGGCGCGGGCCATGTTGACGCGGCCGTTGCCGGTCTGTTCCTGCGTGCCGGCCGGATCGGCGGTGCGGGCAAGGCGTCCTACGATAATTCCGTTGGTCAAAGTGGGATCCACCGCCTTCATGAAGGTGGCCACACCCGCGACCATCGCCGCGGAGGTAGAGGTGCCGCTGATGGAGGTATAAGCGCTATTAAGATCAGTGGTAGTGATATTGAGGCCGGGAGCGGCCAAGAAGACGTTCGTCCCATAGTTGCTGCCGGGGACGAGGTGATCTTCGGTATCCGTTGCCGAAATACCCATGACCCCACGGTCGCCCGCGGGGAAGGTGGAATCGGTCAGCCCGCTGTTTCCGGTCGCTGCCACCAGAACGACTCCTCTCGCCCAGGCGTAGTCAATGGCGTCCTGTAGATTCGGGCTGAAGCCGGGATTCGAAAAGGCCATCAGGATAACATCTGCATTGTTATCCACTGCCCAGAGGATGCCTTTGATGACATCACTGTCCTGGCCGGTCCCGTCAGGGCCCAGAACGGTGACGGGCATAATGCGCACGCCGGTATAGCCGACGCCCGCGATTCCTTGTTCATTGTTGGTCACGGCGGCTACAATGCCGGCGAGCCACGTCCCGTGGCCGTGAGGATCGGTCATGCCGTTTGAGCCGTCTAAAATTGAACTGCCGGGGAGAAGATTACCCGCAAGATCCGGATGGGAGGCGTCCACGCCGGTATCCAGGACGGCTACCCTGGCTTTGCCGTTGGGCGTGATCGTGCCGAAGACCGAGTCCCAACCAATCCGCAAAAGCGCCCACTGGGTATAATAGTGCATGTCGGAGGGGGCTGCTTCCACTTGGCGAGATTGATTGGCCTCGGCGCTCCCCACCTGCGGATCGAGCTGATAATTTTGAAGGACGACAAATAAGTCGGCCGTGGGAACCTCGATCACGCGCAGCCTGAGCGCCGGGATGGAGGAGGTCTCCACACCGCCGTTGCGGGCGATGACGGCGGCCTGCTCCTCCGGGGAGAGGCCGGCGATCAGTTTGACGATCAGGGACGAGGTGGCCACGGGCTCGGGGTCGGATCCGGTAGCCATTCCGCTTGAGAAAAGGCCGCCCATCATTACGATGGTGATGGCTAAGAGGGTAAGTCGCTTTAACATGGGTATCCGGTCTTTGCCGCAGGTCAGCGGCAGGATGTCGTTTTTGTTGGTTCCTGTGGAGTCAGTCATGTTTGCGCTCTCGGTTTGGTTCGCCACGTTGAATTCCGCTCTCGAAAAGCCAAAAAGACCCCCTGCCGCTTAACTGCGCTGGATTTGCCGGTTGGGGGATTTGCTTTTCGCCCTGGCGAACTTTTCTTTGGTTAAAAATATAGCCACATCCGGAACGTCTGCCTATTGGACTTTGGTACTAGACCCAAGGAACAGGGTCAGTCTCCCCTCTTTCACATGCAATACGGGAGAGACTTGAAAATAAAGAGGGGTCAAGTTCATTGTATGACTATCTGGGAGACCTCAGCGAGGTAGCCTGGAAGGAGTGAAACGGATTTCGGGATTACTTCTTCTGCAAAAACAACTCCAGTTCAATGTGCGCCTGTTTGAGGATTGCCCGCAGCGTGCCCTCGGGCATGTCGCCGGGATGGTTGGGAAGGGTGGTGTAGCGGTTGGTTTGGGGGTTGTACCAGACTTCATGGCTGCCCGCGGCCTGGCGGTCAAATTCAAATCCGAATCGCTTTAGCCGCTTGATGATCTCGCGGTAACGAAAACCTGCCAGCCGCCCCACTTAGCCACTCACCACCAGGGGGTAGTCGAAGGAATCCCCAGCTTCTTTGAGATGGAGCGGCCCTTGGCGCTCGGCCTGTGCCTCCAGGAGTTTCTTGGCCACATCACGGGCAATCTCCAAGGTCTCGGTCACGGTGCGCCCTTGGGCCACCAGGCCCGGAAGCTCGTCCGATGTTGCCAAGTAGACGCCTTCCGGCAGGTGCTCGATGTGTAGATTGACGATCTGTTCCATACGTTAAACCTCCGCGTTAAACGGCCTTGTTCTAGCTATTCCGGTTTTACCTCTGAACCTGTTCCGGTCAGCCGTGGTTCTTCGGGCCGCACGGTTTCTCTGGGCTGATAGGTCTCGACCTGCTGTAGTAGCCCGGCCGGGCGCGCCGCCGGAGGCGTCACAGGCGGAGCAGGCCGTTCCGTGATCCGTTGTTCGGCAGGGGCCGGTGTCGGCTCGAATGTATGCGGCGGTGCGACGCGCACCGGAGCCGTCGGCGAACTGACCACTTCGGTCACTCCCGGCATCCTGCCTCCCGCGACACTAGTACGTCCCTGTACGTCGGAACCGCTTTCTACCTGCTGCGGCCGATAGGTGGGTGTCTCAGCACTGGGTATGCCTTGCCCCTCAGATGACACCGTGGTCTCCGGGCTGCGCTGCTCCTGTGAGGATAATGTCTCTAAGGGTGCGGTGAATAGATCGGCACCGGCTGTCCTTCCGGACTGTGTCGAACCTTCGGAAGGACGCCGACGTCTGCCGCCACGCCGGCCACGCCGTCCGCTCTGAGACTTCTCACTGGGCTGGGCGGCGACTTCAGAAGCAGAGGTGGGGACGTCAGCGATAACCACCTCAGCCGCTTCCGGCGCCTTGCTCTCTGCAATGATGGGTTCCTCTTGAGGACGAGCCTGACGGGGTTTATCGGGTCTGCGTCCCTCTTTGCTTCCTCGTTCACCGGTCTTCTTGCGGCCTTGTTGCCCGCCGCGCCGCGCCGTCTGTTCGTGTCGGGCTTGTGGGGGGCGTTCGCGCTGTCTCTCTACGGGAGCGCGGGCCACTGGCGTCGCTGCAGTAACTTTTTCGGGCGCAGCAGTTTCGGCCGGTTTACCCAACAGGCTGAACCAGAGCTGCTTGAGTAAGCCGGATTTGACTGGAGAGGCCGCAGTGTATTCCGGGCGCACGGGCATGGGCGCAGGCGGCACGATGCCCCTTACCGCGGGCTCTTCGGCCACTGCCTTTTGCACGGGCGCCATCATCTCGGTGGCTTCTTCGATGGGAGTCGCCAGTTCGTAACTCGGCTTGGCGGCCTCTTCGCTGGGCATGTCCTCCGCGCGGATACGCTTGAGTTCATAATTCGGCGTCATGAGATCCGTATTCGGCACCAGCACGATGCTGATCTCGTGACGTTTTTCGATCGCGCTCACCGCGTCGCGTTTCTCGTTCAGTAAAAAAGTGGCCACGTTGACCGGCAATTGCACCTCGACCCTGCCGGTGCTTTCCTTCATCGCCTCTTCCTCGATGATGCGCAACAAGGAAAGCGCCGAAGATTCAACCCCGCGGATGGTGCCCTGGCCGTTGCAACGCGGGCAGACGATCTGGCTGGTTTCACCGAGTGAAGAGCGGATGCGCTGCCGCGACATCTCCAGCAGACCGAAGCGCGAGATCCGCCCGACCTGGACGCGGGCGCGATCCGCCTTGAGCGCCTCTTTCAGGCGATCCTCGACCAGGCGCTGGTTGCGCGCCGGGGTCATGTCTATGAAGTCAATCACGATCAGCCCACCGAGGTCGCGCAGCCGCAACTGACAGGCGACTTCATCGGCGGCCTCAAGGTTGGTGTTGAGGGCAGTCTCTTCGATATCCCCGCCGCGAGTGGCGCGCGCCGAGTTGATATCAATCGAGACCAGCGCCTCGGTGCGGTCTATGACCATAGAGCCGCCGGAGGGCAGGCGCACGTCGCGCCGGAAGGCCGATTCGATCTGGCTCTCGATCTGAAAACGGGTGAACAGCGGGATGCTGTCTTGGTAGAGTTTGACGCGGTGGAGGTTATGCGGCATGACATGCTGCATGAACTCGACGGCCTCATTGTAGACCTTCGGGTCGTCAATCAATATCTCGCTGATGTCTTTGCGCAGATAGTCGCGGATGGCGCGGATGACGACATTGCTCTCCTGATGGATCAGGTAGGGGGCCGACCGCGACTGGGCGGCTGCCTCTTCGATCGCCTGCCACAGGCGGGTCAGGTAATCGAGATCCCACTGCAATTCCTCGGCACTCTTGCCGAGCCCGGCGGTGCGCACAATCATGCCCATGCCTTCGGGCACCTGCAGGGCATTCATCACGTCTTTCAGTTCGCTGCGCTCTTCGCCCTCGATGCGCCGCGATACGCCGCCCGCGCGTGGATTGTTCGGCATGAGCACAAGATAGCGTCCCGCCAGGCTGATGAAGGTGGTAAGCGCCGCGCCCTTGGTGCCGCGCTCCTCTTTTTCGACCTGCACCATGATCTCCTGGCCCTCGCGCAGCAGATCTTTGATGCCGCGGCCGGGGATATTGGCCTGGGCAGGGTTGAAATAGCTGCGGGAGATTTCCTTGAAGGGCAGGAAGCCGTGGCGTTCGGAACCATAGTCTACAAAGGCCGCCTCCAGACTGGATTCGATGCGGGTGATCTTGCCCTTGTAGATATTGGACTTCTTTTGTTCCCGGGTAGAGGTCTCGATATCGAGATCATATAAACGCTGGCCGTCTACGAGCGCCACGCGCAACTCCTCGGGCTGAGTTGCGTTAAATAACATTCTCTTCATTGTGGCAATCCTTTAGCGCTCGACCGCATCCATGGGGTGCCGGGTCGTCGGACTACCGATTAAGGTGTACAATGCCTCACGATGCGGATCGCATAAAGGGCTGTTGGTATTTCATCACACCTGGTCGGCTGTCCCATTAGACATGGGAACGCATTCGTTATGGTCGCTCTTTACGGGGTGAGCGAAGTAAAACCCTTTGTCGTACCCCCATCTATAGCAAGGCGCGGTATGGATACACCGCCGCATCGCACTGACCAGTTGGTCGGGCGATTCTTGGCATAGAGAGTACGTTAGTCCGTGTTGCCTGTTGCCGCGCTGTATTAAGGTATCTAACCTTGCATTCGCGTCTGGCGAAGGCCCAAAACCAAACTGTCTAGTTCTGTTCACATAGTATCTCAAAAATGCGTGAGCCATGCAAAAAAGAGCCCACCCCCGCCCAGTTCGTTGAGATCAGCGCCATGCACGCTGGGCAACGCATTGATAATTATCTACTTTCTCGCCTCAAGGGCGTGCCGCGCAGCCTGGTCTACCGGATTGTGCGTAGTGGCGAGGTACGGGTCAACAAGGGCCGCATCAAGGCCGGTTACCGGCTGCAAGCCGGCGATAGCGTCCGCATCCCCCCTTTGCGCCTGAGCGAGGAGGGCGGTCCGTCCCAACCGGGCGGTCAGTTTCTAGAGCGGATTCAATCGAGCGTGCTGTATGAGGATGACGAACTGCTGATTCTGAACAAGCCGGCGGGGATAGCCGTACACGGCGGCAGCGGGGTGAGTCACGGCGTGATCGAGGCTTTGCGCGCACTGCGCCCCGAGGCCCTGTTTCTGGAACTGGTGCACCGCCTCGACAGGGATACCTCGGGCTGCCTCATGATCGCCAAACAGCGCGAAACCCTACTCAATCTGCACAAGCTGCTGCGCGAGGGCGGGGTAAGCAAACACTATCTCGCCCTGGTCAAGGGCCGCTGGCGCGGCAAGGGCCGCATCATAGACGCGGCACTGCGTAAAAACCTGCTCGAGTCCGGCGAGCGGCGGGTCAAGGTCAGCGAGGAAGGCAAGGAGGCCCAGAGCGTGTTTGAACCCGTGACCCTCTATAAAGAGTGTAGCCTGATGCAGATCCAACTGATGCAAGGGCGCACCCATCAGATCCGCGTGCACGCCGCGCACGCTGGGCATCCCATCGCGGGTGATTCTAAATACGGCGATCCCGACTTTAACCGCCACATGAAGGGTCTCGGTCTCAAGCGCATGTTTCTGCATGCTCGCAGCGTGGCTTGTCAACTCTCCAGCGGCCGCAAGGTGCATGTGACCGCGCCGTTAGGCGAGGATTTGCAGGCGCTGTTAAAGCGATTAGATGAAGGTCGTAATCAGTAAAGGGCACCTCTAAAAATGCGTCTTTTGTCTTTAGGCGGTGTTGGAATTCTGCTCGAAATGCTCATGTACTGCCGTGTACATTCCGCTTTCTCGCAGAATTCCGCCTTGCCTAAAGACAAAATCCACTATTTTTAGAAGTGCCCTAAAATGCGCTTTCCTTTATTGGTGTTTGATTGGGACGGAACCTTGATGGACTCCGAGGCCCGTATCGTCGGGTGTCTTCAGGCAGCCGCACTCGATGCCGGGTTGCCCGCGCTCGATGAGGCCAGGGCCCGGAATATTATCGGCCTGGGTCTGCGCGAGGCCTTTTATGCGCTGTTCCCGGATGTCCGCGAAGATCAGCACGAGCGTCTGGCCGCGGCTTACCGCCACCACTTCTTAGGGAACTCCAAGATTACCTCGGATCTATTTCCCGGCGTCTCCGAAACTTTGACCGCGCTGCGCGAGCAAGGCTATCTGTTGGCCGTGGCCACGGGGAAGGGCCGGCAAGGCCTCAACCACGTGCTGGAACAGACCGGTTGCACGAGTTTATTTCACGCCTCGCGCTGCGCCGACGAGACGATCTCCAAACCGCATCCGCAGATGTTGCTGGAGATCATGGAGGAACTGGAGGTGGAGCCCGGCCGAACCCTCATGGTCGGCGATACCGAGTATGATATGCAGATGGCCAAACAGGCGGGCGCAGCCGCGCTCGCGGTGAGCTACGGCGTGCACAGCCGCGAGCGGCTGCTGGGGCACGGGCCGCTCGGCTGTTTGGACCGGATCAGCGATCTGCCCGTCTGGCTGGCGGAACGTCAGAAGACCTAAGGAAGCTCTGAAAAATATATCGCTAACCGCCAAGGCACCAAGGTCACTAAGAAAAACCTTCGAATGGTAGAGAAAAATCTTGGCGTTCTCGGCGTCTTGGCGGTTCAACATGGATTGATCAGTACTTCCCTAACTGTAGCGTGGTTCAACTTTTTAATAGAAGGAAAGACTATGTCCGACAACGAACTGGAAAATCGTCCTATACCGCCCCCGGCTTCAGAACCGTCGAAGGAAGCCTGGGAGCGTAGTCTCGTCCAACGTCTGGCCTTTGCGGCCTACAACGAACAACGGCGCGCCCGCCGCTGGGGTATCTTTTTTAAGTCGCTGGGTTTCATTTACCTGTTTGCCTTGCTGTTGATCTATCTGCCTAAGGAAACGGGCATAACGGTAGGCAAGCACACCGCCCTGGTGGATCTGCAAGGCGTCATTGCCGATAATGCGGAGGCCAGCGCCGACACTATCAACGCAGGGCTGCGCGCGGCCTTTAAGGACAAAAATACCGCCGGGGTGATTTTGCGCATCAACAGCCCGGGCGGCAGCCCGGTGCAGGCCGGCTATGTCAACGACGAGATCCGGCGCCTGCGCGCCAAGTATCCGAACATCCCTTTATATGCCGTGATTACCGACATTTGCGCCTCGGGCGGCTATTATGTCGCTGCGGCGGCGGACAAGATCTATGCCGATAAGGCCAGTCTGGTGGGTTCTATCGGGGTGCTCGCCGACGGTTTCGGTTTTGTCGGAACAATGGAAAAGCTCGGCGTCGAGCGGCGCTTGCTGACGGCAGGAGAGCACAAAGGCTTTCTCGATCCGTTCTCGCCGGTCAACGAAGATGAAGTCAAGCACATGAAAGATTTGCTGGGCGATGTCCACAAGCAGTTTATTGAGACCGTCAAAAAAGGTCGCGGCGACCGCCTCAAGGAGGGCGCAGATCTCTACAACGGCTTTATATGGACCGGGGAGCAGGGCGTGGATCTCGGGCTGGTGGACGGCTTGGGCAGCAGCAGCTCAGTAGCCCGCGATATTATCAAGACGGAGAATATTGTGGACTTCACCGTGCGCGGCCGCTATCTGGATCGTTTAGTCGAACGGCTGGGCGTGGGCGCGATGCAGTCTCTCTCCGCAGTGCTAGGCCTGCAAGAGCGCACGCCGAGTTTACGATAGAAAACGACAGCGGGGAGAGAGCCGACACTTGCCCTTTAACTCTCCCTACTAGCTCGCGCGCGCAGCCAACTGCGTTTTTTCTAATTCCACGCCTTGGCTGTGCAGATAATCGTCATAGCTGCCGCTGAAGTTGACCACACCCTGCGGCGTCAACTCGATGATACGCGTCGCCAGTGATGAAACGAATTCGCGGTCGTGGCTGACGAAAATCAATGTGCCGGGATAGTTATCCAGCGCCGTGTTAAGGGCCTCGATAGACTCCATGTCCAGGTGATTGGTAGGCTCGTCCATGACCAGGACATTGGGCTGTTGCAGCATCAGTTTTCCGAACAGCATACGCCCTTGCTCGCCGCCGGAGATGATCTTGACCGATTTGGCGATATCGTCCTGAGAAAACAACAGTCGCCCCAAGGTGGCGCGTATCATCTGCTCATCGTCACGTTCTTTCTTCCATTGGGTCATCCAGTCGAACAAGTTCATATCGGTGGCAAAGTCGGCGGCGTGGTCCTGGGCAAAGTAACCGATACTGACGTTTTCCGACCATTTGACCATGCCGCTATCCGGCTTCAGGTCACCGACCAAGGTGCGCAGCAGGGTGGTCTTGCCGATACCGTTGGGGCCGATCACGGCGACGCGCTCGCCTGCCTCGACCATCAGATTGAGGCCACGAAACAGCGGAGTCTCATCATAGCCTTTACTCAGTCGCTTCACTTCCAAGGCCAAACGATAGAGTTTTTTCTCCTGCTCGAAGCGGATAAAAGGGCTGACCCGGCTCGACGGCTTGACGTCTTCCAGCTTGATCTTGTCAATCTGCTTGGCGCGCGAGGTCGCCTGCTTGGCCTTGGATGCATTGGCGGAGAAGCGGCTGACGAAGGTCTGTAACTCTGCGATCTGGGCTTTTTTCTTGGCGTTGTCAGCAAACAATTGCTCACGGACCAGCGTAGCGGCAGTCATGTATTCGTCGTAGCTGCCCGGATAGACACGTAGCTCGCCGTAGTCGAGGTCCGCCATGTGCGTGCAGACGCGGTTCAAAAAGTGACGGTCGTGGGAGATGATGATCATCGTGCTGCCGCGCTCGTCGAGCACCCCTTCCAGCCAGCGAATGGTACTGATATCGAGGTTGTTGGTGGGCTCGTCTAACAGCAGGATCTCAGGATCGGCGAACAAGGCTTGCGCCAGCAACACACGCAGCTTCCAACCCAGCGCCACCGCGCTCATCAAACCGTTATGCTGCTCCACCGGGATGCCGACGCCCATCAGTAATTCACCGGCGCGCGCCTCCGCGGTATAGCCGTCCAGCTCGGCGAACGCGGCCTCCAACTCGGCCACCTTCATGCCGTCTTCCTCGCTCATTTCCGCGAGCGAGTAGATGCGGTCGCGCTCCTGCTTCACGCGCCACAGTTCGGCGTGACCCATGATCACGGTATCCAGCACCGTGTAGTCCTCGAAGGCGAACTGGTCCTGGCGCAGCTTGCCGAGGCGCTCGTTGGAGTCCACGGAGACGTTCCCCGACGACGGTGCCAAGTCACCGCCCAGTATTTTCATCAGCGTTGACTTGCCGCAACCGTTGGCGCCGATCAGGCCGTAGCGATTACCGCCACCGAATTTGACCGAGATATTTTCAAACAGGGGCTTGGCCCCGAACTGCATGGTGATATTGGCTGTAGAAATCAAGTTCGTGTTCCAGAAAAGAAAGTTAACAAAAGATCTGTGCTAAAGCATGGATGGCTGCGCATGTGCCCGCGTGTAGCAGCCATGCTCAGGAATAGATGCATTATCTCACAACTACCGCTTCACCGCGACCCATATGAGGCTGCCAGGCTATGTCGAATGGGCATGGGTTGAATGTGGGACTCAAGGCTTCAAATCAGGTATTCTTCAAACCCCCACGCATCGCACTTCAGATTTGAGCCCACGATAACAGCGACTATATGGCCCTTAAAGCAACTATCTTCAAAGCCGAGCTGCAAATCGCCGACATGGGCCGCAATTACTACCACGATCATGCGCTCACCCTCGCCCGCCACTCATCGGAAACCGACGAACGCATGATGGTGCGATTATTGGCCTTTGCGCTGCACGCTCATGAAGTATTGGCGTTTGGCAAAGGGCTGAGTGCCGACGATGAGCCCGATCTCTGGCAAAAAGATTTAACCGGCAACATCGAAATCTGGATAGACGTTGGTCAGCCCGACGAAAAACGCATACGCAAAGCCTGCGGCCGCGCCAGGCAGGTATTTATATATAGCTATGGCGGCCGTAGCGCCGACATCTGGTGGGATCAAAACAGCAGCAAGCTCGAACGGCTTAAAAATCTGACCGTGCTAAATCTACCGGTGGCCACGAGCATTGCCTTGGCGAAGTTGGCGCAGCGCAACATGCAGTTGCAATGCAGGATTCAGGATGGACAGATTTGGATGGCCGACAAGGACACCACAGTAGAGGTCGGGCTGACGACAGTAAAAACCCCATAGCCTGTCTTTATCCGGCATTTTTTAGGATATAGCGGCTCGTCTTTGAAGTAAAATAGGACACGGGTTATCAGGACGACTATCTATGGTAAGAGTTTTATTTATCTGCATGGGCAATATCTGCCGCTCTCCCACTGCCCAGGGGGTGTTTACGCAGTTGCTTAAACAGGAAGGTCTCGAACACCTTATCGAAGTGGATTCCGCAGGCACTCACGCGTATCACATCGGTGAGCCGCCCGACGTGCGTGCGCAGCAGAGCGCCGGAAAGCGCGGGATAGACGTCAGTCATCTGCGCGCGCGCCGGGTGGAAGAAACCGATTTCGAGCGTTTTGATTACGTGCTGGCGATGGACAGGGAAAATTACTCTCGTCTGGAGACGCTTTGCGAGGAGCCGCATCGTTCCAAATTGAGATTATTTCTGGAGTTCGCGCCGCATCTGCGCGAAGAGGAGGTACCCGATCCTTATTATGGCGGCGCCAGCGGCTTCGAGCGGGTGTTGGATATGATCGAGGCCGCCTCGCAAGGTTTGCTGGAGGACATCCGCCAGCGTCATCTCAAGCGCTGAATGACTGCCAGGCTCTACACCGGCATCGAGACCGCTCTGGGGGTCAGGCCGGTCTCGGCACAAGCCTTGAGTGGCGGCTGCGTGGGGGAGGTCTACAAGGTGAAGCTTGCCGATGGGGATGTGATTGTCGCCAAGGTCGGCGAGAGCCCGGCGGCCAGGCTGGCCCTGGAAGGCTGGATGTTACGATATCTCACCGAGCACAGCCGCCTGCCGGTGCCCGCTGTGTTGTACAGCAGCGATTCGCTGTTGTTGATGGAGTTTGTAGAAGGTGAGAGTCACTTCACCAAGGCGGCTCAACAGCATGCCGCTGAACTGTTGGCCGAATTGCACAACATCCGCGCCCCGCAGTTTGGGCTCGAAAGCGATACCTTGATCGGCGGCCTCCACCAGCCCAATCCATGGACCCCTTCCTGGCTCGATTTTTTCCGCGCCCAGCGGCTGCTTTATATGGCGGGCGAGGCGGTACGGCAAGGCCGTATGCCGCAAAAGATGCTGGGGCGCGTGGAGAAGTTCGCCGCACGGCTCGAGCGGTGGCTGGAGGAGCCCGCACACCCGTCGCTGATCCACGGTGATGTGTGGACCACTAATGTCCTGGCGGCGAACGGGCGCATCACGGGATTTATTGATCCAGCGATCTACTATGCCGATCCTGAAATCGAGCTTGCGTTTACCACCTTGTTCGGCACGTTCGGCGACGCCTTTTTTCAGCGTTACAATGAAATCCGTCCGTTGCATCCCGGTTTCATGGAGGAACGGCGTGATATTTATAACCTTTATCC
>JAYUCX010000007.1:0-12856 GCA_043740145.1 Gammaproteobacteria bacterium | reverse complement strand
GCCACCCTCCGAAACAGAATAGGACGATGTTTTTTTCCCAATAGCGTCTCCTCAGCAAGACCAGCCAAGCGCCAATCAGCAGTAGCCCGATTGGCAAGGACAAACGCGGAAATGCACACCCCAGCAGATTCACCCAAGCCTTCGAAATCAGATAAGCCGCCTGCATGGGGCTCTCATAGCCGGGGACTGCCCCTGGGCGAGAGAAGTCCCAGAAGTACAGCCAAAACGACAAGACCGTGAAGAGCAGGAAGAGGAGCGCCATTCTGTAACGTTTAGCCAGCCCCAAGGCAAATGTAACTACCGGGAATACTATCAAGCCGTTTGATTGGGAGAAGATAGCTAAGATTCCTCCAGCCGCACTAGCCGGGACGGCCAGACCCGGGGCACGGTTATCTGCCAGGAAATGAAATGCAACGAGCGAAAAAAACGCCGCTGGGTAATAGAGCAACGCGCCGCTACTCCAGAAAGACGCCTCGTAATGGATGAGCGAAAACAGCAGGATTGCCACGGGTAGCACAACTATTTTATTGCTACGATAAGGCGAATGCCAGATCAACAGGACGAACAAAAGCACCAGAAAGACGTTGCCCAGAATGATCAGGAATGTAAAATTAATCGTCCCGAATAATGCTTGTGAAAAAAACATCGCCAAACGTGCCACAACGATGCGATGCTCGGTTTGCGGCCCTCCATCCCAGGCAGGCTGGGATAAAAACAATAGCAACTGTTCTTTTAGGCTCGCTGACTGAGCAAGATAGTGCTGATACCCTAGAAACTGGATAAAGTCATCCATCTTCGGGACGTTGAGCGCAAAGTGCGACACCATCAAGCCATAAACCACGACGAGCAGAACGATGACCCCGGTCGCCAGGAGGTTTGACCACCGGGGAGCTGTCATTTCCAGATAACTGTTGCGGGTTGTTGTTTCTAGGTTCACTTGTTGCCGCATGAGGATTTCCACAGCCCTACTTGCGTGGTGGGAGGCGCCATTATAGCAGGCCCTGCAAGAGCCCGTGCCCGCCGGGCAAAAAGCCTAAGGGCTGTGATAATGATGGACACCACAACCGTTCTGCCGATATCATCCGTCGCTATGGTGCCAGCCAATAAGGCGTTCATGCACGCTACTACCTGCCGAGCGGCACTCTGGGGTCAACGAGAAGGCGAACTCCACAATCCCAGACCCGAGCGAAACACCGCAGCCCCGCATAATTCTTGCGACCGGCCCTCTCTCTCTGGAAAACCTGCCTGACAACTACCCCCTCAAGCCAAATGTTCAATTCGATCAAACCAGCGCTTCAAGCGGTTAGTTCCTCACCATTTGTAATGGCTGCCTTAGGCGCCCTGATTACCGGGTTTTCATTTTTTCCTGGCTATCTGTCTCTCGACTCGGCTTATCAATATTGGATGGCAAGAACAAGCCACTTTGACGGTGTCAGCCCCACGCTCTACATACTTTTGTTTTCGTTGTCAGATAGCATTTTCAAATCGTCGTATGGGATGTTTCTTTTGAATATAGCGATCTATTGGACTGGATTGCTCATCTTCTCTTACGTCCTGAAAACGGCGGGATTTAAGAAAATATTCTTAGTCACCCTAGCCGGCATCTGGTTTCCCACCTTCATGTTGTTGGGCCATGTCTGGACTGATACAACCTTGCTTGCGGCGCTGACTCTTGCCTCCGCCCTTCTTGGCCTGATCGTCATAACCCGAAAGCGTCGATATTTTTTGATTATGGTCATTCTATTGGTTGTAGCGGGTTCGATACGGCATAATGCGCTACTGGCCGTACTGCCGCTATTCTGGCTGGCATGGAGATCAACTTTCCAAGCAACAGACCGATCTCACGCCGTGCTTGCCACTTTGGTATTCGCGCTCTCTGTCGTCGCATTAGGACAAATGCTTGATCGCGTCTTTGTCAAGGAGCCCCGATCGGTCTGGCCGGTAATCGCCTTGTGGGATCTGGCGGGAATCTCCGTCAGGGTTGATGAACTGCTGCTACCGGAATTCGCGTATCAACCCGGCCTAACTGCTCAAGAACTCAAAGAAACCAATGCTTACACCCCCTACTCCAACACCTCTCTTTACACCCTGCCCCACCACTGGGTCAGGGACGGCTTGGCCGGGAAACCCTACTCCAGAAATGAACAAATCGCGCTTGCCTCAATCTGGGCCAACAGCATCCTAGCCCATCCAAGCGCATATCTTGAACATCGAGCGACGCTCGCACTAGGCTTATTCGGGCGCCATGATTTTGAACTAGGAGGTGGATTGGTGTACGCATTCCACATCGTTTCGTTCAAGGACAACCCACCCGTCATAGCGAACGATAGTTCACTGACGAAGCAGGTCGAAAAGAGAATTATGAGGTTGCGCAAATCATGGATATTTTCCCCGCTGCCTTACATATTAATATGCCTTGGTGCAATCCTGATATCCAGGCGATTCACAAACCATCCACTCGCGCGAGCATCCATTGCCACAGCGGCCAGCGCGCTGTTCTATGTAGCTCCACTGGTCATCATCGCCCCCAGCGCTGAACTCCGTTATTGCGGGTGGCTATTTCCTGCGGCGTTCCTGAGCCTGCTCTTCGCGTGTGCTGCACGGCAAAGTGAAATAATCTCTCCATCAGTAGTGTCCGGCAATTTTGCTCCGACGGTTGCATCCACCACATAACATATCGTACATGCATCCCGTTAACTCGAGCCGCATCCGCATTTTTCATTGCATCGCAATCACTGTCATCGGCCTCGCTCTAACGGTTCCAGTTATCTCATCCGGATACATATACGGCCATGATGTGTCCTGGCATAGAATATGGGGCCAACTTTTTGCTGAGCAATTCGGATCAGGCGATCTTTATCCCAGATGGCTGATGGACGCGAATGCCGGTTTAGGAAGTCCGGTTTTTTATTTCTACCCTCCCCTGCCTTTTTACGTTGCCAGCCTGTTAAAACTCCTGCTGCCAAGCACATGGAGCTTCTGGTATTCGCTGGGTTTGTCGGCCTCGCTGGGCCTGGTCATTTCCGGCCTTACGGCTTATCTATGGCTTAGGAAGATTTCCACCGCCAACGCGGCGTTGTTCGCCGCCGTGGTTTATATGGTATTGCCCTACCATCTTCGCATTGACCTTTATCAGCGTTTTGCCTTCGCCGAGTTTTGGGCCTTCGCCTGGTTGTCCTTGATTTTATACTTCACTCATGAAATTACCCGCGGAAATAGAACGGCTATCGTGGGAGCTGCGGTGAGTTATGCCCTGCTGGTGTTGACACACCCTTTAACCACGCTGTTGTTCTCCGTCATCCCGCTGTGTTATGGATTATGGATGGCGGAGAAAGGCAAACGAGTGACTGCCCTAACCCTCATCAGCGCAGCGATGCTCTTGGGCGCGGGCCTTTCTGCATTTTTTCTCTTTCCAGCGATGACCACCCAAGAACTAGTTTCCTTGAATACAATGAGCCCTGAGTCTTTCAAAAATAGTTTTTTATTTTACAGTCTCTTCTCAGAGTGGGGGTGGGGGGGAAGTAAGGAATTTTGGAGACACCTGATCCAAGCCACAGCCATCACTGCGGCCATCGCCTTGTTCGCATGGCTCATCAATCGTACTCAGAAAAGAACGAGAAGCGAGGCTACATTTTGGGTGTTAACGGCCGCGCTGACGGTCTTTATGACCCATCCGCTCAGTGAGCTTGTCTGGCGGATTATTCCAAAATACTGGTTCGTTCAGTTTCCTTGGCGTATTCTCACTATCACCACCTTGGCGACCAGCGGGTTGCTGGCGATTTCTCTCTCTTCACTCAAAAAACCCTATACGTACAGGCAAATTATTCCGATGATGATTGTCGTGGCACTCATTGCCAGCCAACTTATGTCCAGCCTCAAAATTATTAATCTAAAGCCTGTAACCGAACTGGACATGGTGGGGATCGTCCAAACAGGATATATCACAGCCGAATACCGCCCACGATGGGTGCCCGGTGAACTTTATAATGAACAATCGTTGATTGAACTGGGGCGGCAAGGCAAGGCGACGTTGATGAATGGAGCAGGTACTGCGCAGATGCTGGAATGGGATCACGATCATATTAGGGTTGAAACCCATGCGGACCGCGAGGCCGTGCTACAGATCGGACAGTTTTACTATCCTGGGTGGACGGCAACACTTGACGAGCAGCAAGATTCTCTCAGCGTACAGCCTGCCCAAGCCAATGGTTTGTTGACCGTAAAGATCCCTGCCGGGCAACACCAAATTTCGCTTTGGCGAGTCGCACTAAAGGAAGAGGTCATCGGCCGGACCATCAGCCTGGTGTCATTGGTCATACTCGCAGTGCTCGCATTTAGGCGTATCTAGGCAATCTTTTTTCTTCTTCGAGACATAGATTTCCGCCGTCACGCTTAGCGCGACACATTGCGGCGTCGGCGCGTTCAAACAGGGTTTCCGGGGTATCGTCAGCGGCACATTGGGCAAGGCCGCCGGAAATGGTGATGGGGACATCCTGGTCACGAAAGTGGAAGTGGCAACTTTCAACGGCGGCGCGCAGCTTCTCGGCGACCAGCGTTGCGGTATCGAGCGGCGTAGCCGGCAACAGGACGACGAATTCCCCACCGCCGTAACGCGCGGGAAAATCGGTTTTTCGATCTCCTGCTTCTCCCGCTGAACCTTGGCGCGTTCATCCACCACCAGATCAGCAGTAGTTTCGAGTACCACCGGCAACTCTTCGTCGCTGACCTGCTGTTCCAGACGGGTCTTTAATGACTCGATGCGCTCGTCCCTGCTGGTGATCTCCAGCCGTTCGAGCAAGAGTTTCCCTAGTAAGCATCCAAGCTTATACCCTCCGGAAGACTCACCTCAACAGAGATCGGCAGGTGATCGGATAAGCTGGAATGCAACACCCGTGGGTTGCTGACTTCCAGAGACGGCGTCACCAGGATGTGATCGAGATTGCGTTGCGGCCGCCAACTGGGAAAAGTCTTGACCCGGTATTCCGGTTCCCGCAGGTGGGTGCGCCGGAATAGCATATCCATCTCGCGGCTGTGCAACTGGCAATTCAGATCACCCATAAGCACCACATGCTCATGGTCATTGACTAATCTGCCGATGTACTCGAGTTGCAACAGGCGCGCCCGTTTACCCAGGGCGAGGTGCACATGAAACAGAACCAGTTCTTCACCCGGACTGCCGTAGCGGGCCACCATGACGCCGCGCCCGGGGATGAAGCCCGGCAACTTGTGTTCGGACACCGCACTGGGCCGGAAACGGCTGAGCAGGACATTGCTGTGCTGCGCGAACTGGCCGAGATCACGATTGGTCTGGCAGTACCAATAAGGGAAATGCCCTCTGACCGCCAGATATTCGGCCTGATTCACAAACCCGCTGCGCAGACTGCCGGCATCCACTTCTTGCAGGGCGACGATGTCGAACTCGCTGATGAGATGGGCGATCTTGTCCAGATTGCCGAGGCTCTGCGCATGAGGCAGGACATGCTTCCAGCTCTGCGTGACATAGTGATGTGGACGCGTGGTCGCCATACCCGCCTGAATGTTGTAACTCAGCAGGCGCAGTTGCGGCCGCAGCCCTTTATGCGTCTGCGGTGCCATAGCAGTCTGGCTCATAGCGGACAAATCATCTCACCCAGTTTTTCAGCGAGTTTGAGATTTTCTTTGTAGTCTACAGGACAATCGATAATGCTCACCGTGTTATCGGCGAGCGCCCGTTTCAGGGTGGGCAACAGATCCTCCGCCCGCTCGATGTGATAACCCCTGGCGCCGAAGGCCTCGGCATATTTGACGAAGTCCGGGTTACCGAAGCGTACATGGGATTCGCGCCCGAAACAATTCATCTGCTTCCACTGGATGAGGCCGTAGGCGTTGTCCGTCCAGATCAGGATCACGATGGGCGTCTTGATGCGCATGGCGGTTTCGATTTCCTGCGAATTCATGAGAAATCCCGCATCACCGGTGACCGCCACCACCGCGCGGCCGGGGCGCGCGAGGCTGGCGGCGATGGCGCCCGGCACCGCGATGCCCATACTCGCAAAACCGTTGGAGATGATACAGGTATTAGGATATTCGCAACGAAACATGCGCGCCATCCACATTTTGTGCGCGCCCACATCACAGACCACGATATCCTCGAGACCCAGCGCCGTGCGCAGATCCCAGATGATCTTTTGCGGCTTGAGGGGAAAATCGTTATCGTTGCTGTGCAAGACCATCTCCTCCTTGAGCGCGCTGCGCAGACTCCGAAGCTGATGCCCTACATGGGGCGTCGCGAGCGCCGCGATCCGCGACAGGCTGAGTTTGATGTCTCCCACCACCCCGACCTCGACGATGTAACTGGCGTCCACCTCGGCGGGCGACATGTCTACGTGTATGATCTTGCGGTCACGGGTGGGATGCCACAGGTAAGGGTGATATTCGACCAGGTCGTAGCCCACGCAGATGATGACATCGGCCTCCTCGAAACCGGAACTCACATAATCGCGCGCCTGCAGGCCGGCGCTGCCGAGCGCCATAGGATGCTTGAAGGGGATCACCCCCTTGGCCATGAAGGTATTGGCGACGCCGATATTGAGCCGGTTGGCGAAGTCGGCGAGCTCGCGCGAGGCGCCCGCGCGCACCACGCCGTTACCGGCCAGGATGATCGGGTTGCGCGCCGCGGAGATGACCGCAGCGGCCTCATGCACCCGGCCGGCGGGCGGCTCCGGCGGCGTTGCCGCCTGACAGCGCAGCGGCGTTTCGGCCACCCCCAGTGCGGCGATGTTCTCGGGAAAGTCAATAAAGCAGGCACCCGTCTTCTCCGCCTGGGCGAGCTTGAAGGCCTTACGTACCACCTCCGGGATGATCTCGGGTTCCAGTATCTGTGTGGCATATTTGGTGATAGGCTGAAACATGCTTACGAGATCCAACACCTGATGGGATTCTTTGTGGAGACGGGTCGTACTCGCCTGGCCGGCGATGGCCACCAGCGGCGCGCGATCCATATTGGCATCGGCCACACCGGTAATCAGGTTGGTCGCCCCGGGCCCCAGAGTAGAGAAACACACGCCGGCCTTGCCCGTCAGCCGTCCGTACACGTCGGCCATAAAGGCCGCGCCCTGCTCGTGACGGGTGGTGATAAACTTGATGGGAGAATCCAACAGGGCGTCCATGACCGCGAGATTCTCCTCGCCGGGGATGCCGAAGATGTATTCCACACCTTCGTTCTCTATACATTTGACAAACAGTTCGGCGGCTTTCATGGTGTGGTTTTATGTTGTGTCGCGGGACGGGTTGCTCATTTGCCGCAGAGTCTTTATGCTATATTTAATAAGAATTAAGGAGCCTAGCCATGACCTCGGAACAAATCGCCCTCAGTCAATTTCTCAATCAGCAATATCTATGCGAGTCCCTTACCCTGAAGGAGGTCAACATCCTGCTCGATTATACCGAGCTGGTGAGCTTTCACAAGAAGGACATTATCGCCAACATCGGTGAAGTAGGCGAGGCGCTGTATTTCGTCGTGAAGGGCGAGGCGGCGCTGATGTATGACGAGGGTGGCGAAGAGATCGAGGTCGGCCGGATGAAGGAAGGCGAGTTGATGGGCGAGATGTCGTTCTTCGACCGCAAGCCGCGCCTGGTGCGGATGCGCGCGATGAGCGAAGACACGCAGGTGCTCAAGCTCCCTCGCGTCAAATATCAACGGCTGCGCATCGAACACCCCTTCATTGCCGTGAATCTGTTAGAGCACGCCATCATCAGCCTGGATCATTTGATCCGCCGCGTCAGCATGGATTTGGCGACGTTTGCGAAGTATATCTACGGCGCGGGACCTAAATGAGAGTGAGGCGTGAGGGGCTAGGGGTGAGGGGTGAGGGGCTAGATGAGGGAATTGTCACGCAGCTTTGCAGCGTGACCTACGCCTTTTTTACGCCTCACTCCTAACGCCTCACGCCTCACTTTTTTCTAACGCCTCACTCATGCCGCCACACTTCCCGGTCGCGCGCTTTATATCCGGCGCTCACACGCTCTCCCAAGCGCCTCCCGATACCGGGAGGGAGATCGCCTTTGCAGGCCGCTCCAATGCAGGCAAATCGAGCGCCATTAACGCCCTCACCGGGATACAGTCGCTGGCGCGTGTCAGCAAGACCCCCGGCCGCACCCAGCAGCTCAACTTTTTTGAACTGGCGCCGCAGCGCCGCCTGGTGGACCTCCCCGGCTATGGTTATGCAAAGGCCCCGGAGCAGAGCCGGCGTCACTGGAAGCATACCCTGGAGCAGTATTTGGCAAGCCGGCAATCGCTGTGCGGCCTGGTGCTCATCATGGACATCCGCCATCCCACGACCCCGGCGGACCTGGAGTGGCTCGACGCCTGTTTCGAGGGGCGGCTGCCGGTCTACGTCCTGCTTAGCAAGGCCGATAAGTTGAGCAGGTCCGCCATGCATCTCGCCTTACGCCATGTAGCCGCGGGCTTAACCCAGCGTTATCCCGGCTATGATAAACAAGGCGTTGAATCTCAATCGCTTTTTGAGGTGCAGGCCTTCTCTGTTTTAAAGAAAATAGGTATAGAGGAGGCGAAACAGCGTTTGGCGAGCTGGCTGGAGCTTTGAGAGGGCGGTCGCTCCTGCGCGTCCTGTGACGTACAGGGACGTACTAATGTCGCGGGAGGCAGGATGCCGGGAGCGACCGCCCGCGACATTCGCACATCCCTGTGCAGCAAAAAAAAGCCCCGGTTCTAAGGGGGGAAGAACCGGGGCCAAACAATTGGCCGGGTGGGGGACACCGGACAATTAACCCGTTTAGGGAGAAACAACGGGGAGCGCTTAAAGCGCTCAATTTGTAAGACTAAGCTACCTCAAAAAAGTTCACTCCGCCATTACGATTTATGAGTCGTTTAATTTCAATCACTTAGACCACAACCCTCCTTAAAACAAGAATCGCGTCAACGGAATCTGCCTTCCATTGGGCAGGGTGAGGATGGCTGTCGTAGCGCTGGTGAACTGCAGGGTTACCGCACCCACATTAGTGGGTGGCTGACTGGGTGGTTGGTAAGACCCGGTCAAGGTCTGACCGTTGGCAAACTGCAGCCAACTACCTTGATAGAGATTCTGATAGGTCATACCACCTTCTGAGACATACCAAATCGGATTGCCGCTGCTATCGTACATATAACCCGCCATAAACAGGCTGTTGCCCTGCACCTCGATGGCAAAGCCGCGCCCGCTTTCGTCCGCATTCCACCACCAGCCGGACTCTGGCTGGAAGCTGGCCGTGCCTGAGCCAAAGGGGAACCGTTCGATGGGGATGGTCCCGCCCGGCCAGGTGAGGGTGCCGTGACTCGCATCGCTGAACTGTAGGGTGATGGTGCCCACATTAGGGTTCGTCAGTGTGTTGGATTTATACGGGCCGGTAAGGGTCTGACCGCCGCCAAAGGCCGTCAGCGGGCCGCTGTAGGTGCTGACATTGGTCATGGGGCCGTCGGAAACGAGCCAGGTGGCGCGGCCGTCGTCGGCGTAAAGATAACCCGCCATAAACATATTGTTGCCGCGCACCTCGATACTGAAGCCGCGGCCGCTCTGCGCGGGATTCCACCACCAGCCGGGCTGGGGGCCTGTCGAGGCCTGTCGGCGCGCCGCCGCTACCGCGGCGCCTGCATCAATAATGCCCGCACCACAAGCAGGGTAATAAAAGGCACAGGTTCCGGGGGCAAAGGGGCGGGCCGTGATTTGAATCAGGTGGGTGATCCATGCAGGGGTCAAGGCGGGGTTGACGGAGAGCATGAGCGAGGCGATACCGGCAACCTCGGGAGCAGCAAAGCTGGTACCTGAGAACGAGGTATAAATAAAGTTGGCGGCAGTGGTCAACCCATCGTTGCTGGTGGAACCGATCCCATTTTCCACCGGACCATCCGGGCCGTCGCCGCCCGGTGCCGCGACTTCTACACTGGCGCCAAAATTACTGTAGCTCGCCGGGTCTCCTGAGCGCCGGGTAGCCGCGACGGTGATGACGCCATTACAATTGGCAGGGGAGCTGAGCGCCGCATTGACAGACTCGTTACCGGCCGCGACAATCACGCTGGCGTTGGCCATCAAGGCCGCATTGATCGCTTCTTGGTAAGCAGCCGAACAAGGTGTAAAGACCGCGCCTAGGCTGACGTTAATCACCCGCGCGGGATTAAAATTGGGCGGGGCGCCGGGTACGGGCAACCCGGCCGCCCAACGTATGCCGTCAATTATATCCGTGTCAGAAGCTCCGCACTTGCCACCCACCCGCACCGGCAGGATTTTAGAATTCCAGTTTATGCCCGCGACGCCAATGCCATTGTTGCCGATCGCCCCGATAATTCCTGTGACGTGTGTGCCATGCCAAGAGCTGTCGCTGACGCCGCACCCGAAGAACAATCCGCCTGCCGCGATTCCCAACGACTCCTCCAGGGTAATCCAATCACCAGGGTCAGTAGGATCGCTGTCTCGGCCATTACCGTCATTGGCGCTTAAAAACACACCGGGCAGATCTTCGGAAACGAAGTCGTAGCCCGGCACAGTACGGCCGGCCAAATCGGGGTGAGGCAAGATGCCCCAATCGGTCACCGCTACCACGATACCCGGCGAGCCGGTAGTAATATCCCAGGCTGTGGGGAGATTGATCCCTCCGGCGGGTTCATAGTAATTCCATTGCAGCGGAAAAAGCGGGTCGTTGGGGGTCAACTGGGGCTTCATTAGAGTGACCGGCTCGGCATATTGCACAGCAGGATCTTGCTGCAGACGCTCACTGATCGCGCGCGCCTCGCGTACCGTCATTCTATTGGAAAGCCTCAATACATAGGCTCCGCCCGACATCGGCCGCACCTGGTGTAGCACAACCCCAGCAACTCGACTCAATTGATCCATTATCGCCTGATTCAAGGGCTCGTTACGCTCGGCCGCCCATTGGATAGCCGGATCTTTGAGTTTGACGATAATCTGTTCAGTGTACTGGCCCTGCTCCGGATCGGTTAGTACGCTTTGCGGCAGCGCCTTGTCCGGGGTGGTGGGTTGTAGCTCCGCCCACAATACTTCTGGCAAGGCACGCAGACGTTGTAGGAGATTATTCGCCTCAGCCCGGTTCACGGCCTGTGGCAGTTTCAATATCTGTCCACCACTGCGGGTGACGCTTAGCGGGGTCAATTCAAGCTGGGCGGCGGCACTCAACCGTTGAGGTTGTGGCGCCGTGAGGGTCTGCCCCGCCGGGCTCGACATGCCGGGGCGCAGCATGACGATGATTTCACTGATTTGGATAGTCTGGCCACTTCTGACGTACAGGGACGTACTAATGTCGCGGGAGGCAGGATGCCGGGAGCGACTGGCAGCTTGATTGCTATCCTTGCCGCCGCTGCCGAAGGAGGGATCAAGGTCGCCCGACGCGGCGTAGGCGCACAACGGCGCCAGCGTGGCGAATATCAACAAAAGCAGCGCTGACAAACAACGCGCGGAGATTTGTCTTAGCTTCATTATATGAATCCTCAGTTGTTTTAATTGTGCCTCAGAGGCATGATTAGATCAATGTGCCTCGTCCCAATTATTTCCTAGCCCAATATCCACCACCAGGGGCACTGAGAGCTTCACTACTTCGGACATCAACCGCCGGATCTGCTCTTTGGCCTGCTCTAAAGCTAAAGCCTGTTCGGCGACTTCAAAGACCAGTTCGTCATGCACCTGCATGATCATCTTGGCGTCTAAAGTCTCCCGATCCAGCCACGCTTGTATGCACAGCATGGCGAGTTTGATGATGTCCGCCGCGGTGCCCTGCATGGGGGCGTTGATGGCGGTACGCTCGGCGTATTGACGGCGCTGCGCGTTGCTCACGTTGATCTCCGGCAGATACAAACGGCGGCCGAACAGGGTCTCGACATAGCCGAGCTTGCGAGCCTGTATGCGAGTGCTGTCCATGAAGGCCTGCACGCCGGGGTAACGCCTGAAATAGCGGTCAATATAGTCCTGCGCCGCGGCACGATCCACACCGAGTTGGCGCGCGAGACCGAATGATGACATGCCGTAGATCAGCCCGAAGTTGATCGCCTTTGCGCTGCGCCGCTGTTCGGTGCTGACCTGCGCGAGCGGCACGCCAAACACCTCGGCGGCGGTAATCTGGTGGATATCGGCCGCCTCGGCAAAGGCGCGTATCAGCCCCGTATCGCCGGACAGGTGCGCCATGATGCGCAACTCGATCTGCGAGTAATCGGCGGCGAGGATTTTGTAACCCGGCGCAGCAACGAAGGCTTGACGGATACGCCGCCCCTCCTGAGTGCGAATGGGGATATTCTGAAGATTGGGATCGCTGGACGACAAACGCCCCGTCGCGGCGACCGCCTGATGGTACCAGGTGTGTATCCGGCCGGTGCTGGGATTGATCTGTTCAGGCAGCGTGTCAGTATAGGTGGATTTCAGTTTGCTGAGCGCGCGATGTTCGAGAATGAGTTTGGGTAACGCATAGTCCAGCGCGAGTTCCTGCAATACCGCCTCGGCGGTGGAGGGCTGACCCTTGGGCGTCTTCTGCAACACCGGCAGACCCATCTTGTCGTAGAGAATCTCCTGGATCTGCAACGGCGAGCCGAGATTAAACGGTTGACCTGCAACGTCGTGGGCCTGCCGCTCGAGTTCCTGCAAGCGCGCGGCGAGTTCCTGGCTTTGCTGGTGTAACATCGCGGCGTCTATCCGCACGCCGTTCAGTTGTATCCGCGCCAGCACCGCTGCGAGCGGCATTTCGATCTCGGTGTACAGTTTATGCAGACCGGGCAGCGCGATGATTCTGGGCCACAGGGTCTCATGCAGCCGCAGGGTGAGCGTGGCGTCTTCGGCTGCGTGGGCGGCCGCCTGTTCGATGGGGATCTGATTGTAGCTAA
>JAYUCX010000006.1:0-5576 GCA_043740145.1 Gammaproteobacteria bacterium | reverse complement strand
GACAACGAGCGCGCCGACGAGCAAAACCGGCCGCAACACAGCGTGACGCTGCCTGCCTATCGCATTGACAAGTACCCGGTGACGAATGCGCAGTATGCTCGCTTTGTCGTGGCGACCGGTCATCGCCCTCCGGAAAACTGGGCGGGGGGAATGATCCCCAAGGGTAAGGAGTTGCACCCGGTGACGATGGTGTCGTGGCATGATGCCAAAAAATACGCGCAGTGGGCGGGCAAGCGTCTGCCGACCGAAGCGGAGTGGGAAAAGGCCGCGCGCGGGGCGGACGGGCGGCGCTGGCCTTGGGGTAACGAGATGGATGTGACTCGCCTAAATACTTACTATAACGTGGGGGCGACCACGCCGGTCACTGCCTATCTGCGGGGCGCGAGCCCGTTTGGAGTGATGGATCTCGCCGGCAATGTCAGTGAGTGGACGGCGGATGATTTTGTGCCATATCCCGGGAGCACGGCGCCGGAGGATTTGTTCAAGGCCAAGCGTGGTAAGGCGACCTCAGCGGAAGACCGCAGCCTTAAGGTAGTAGACCTGGTTGTGACGGATCAACGCTACAAGGTTATGCGCGGCGGGTCGTGGAAGAGTGATCCGTTTTCTACGGCGGCCTATCACCGCAACTATTCACTGCCGAATTACGCCTCGGATTTTTATGGTTTTCGTTGCGCGCAGAGCGCGCCCTAGACAGGATCCATGAAAAAGTTTGCCTTATACTGCGGGCTGCTCACGCCGGGAGCGGCCTATGCCCTCGATAGTTACCGCTATCTGCATGTTACGATTGATACCCTATGGTACATCTTCCTGTTTTTGGTTCCCGGCGTGCTCGCGCCCATTGGCCTTGCTGCATGGTTGTATTGGCGCAACGCGAAGCGCGCGTCGAGTGCAGAGTCCGACCGTGACGAGTGATCCGAGCGCATGAGGAGCATTTGGTCGTTGCCGTTGATTGCAGCGTTGTTATATCCGCTGTTCCCGCTCGACCTGGCATTGGCCGCGGATCGAAGTAATGAGGCGGTGATTCAGGAGTTCGTGAAGCAAGAGGAACGGGCCAAACTAAGTCAGCTGGAGAAGCAGCAGGCGGAGACGAGAAAGAAACACCAGATACTGTTTTTGATGGGGCTGGCGCTGCTCATCAGTATCTTGACGACGGCGGGCCTGGGCATCGCCATGGCGCTGTATGGAAAGCAGGTCTTTATCCCTCACATGGTGATGGCGGGGCTCAGCGTGACCCTGGCGATCGTGCATGCGGTGGTTGCAATTGTGTGGTTTTATCCGTTTTGAGTTTTGTGAGCGAGAGCTGCAGGCCGAATGAATTCGGCCGTAAGTAGGTGAGACAAATTCGCACGCTTCCTGGCCAACTTGGTCTCCAAATATAAATGCTTGCTCCTCGCGCCTGGCCTTGGGCCTTACTGTTCCTTTACACCCTCTCCGGCATGACCGGCATCGCTTACGAGGTGTTGTGGGCGCGCATGTTAACGGTGCAATTCGGGGTGAGCATCTTCGGCGTCGTCGTTACGGTGGCGGCGTTCATGCTGGGGCTCGGTTTTGGGAGCGTGCTGGGCGAGCGGTTGTCCTTGAGGTTGCGCAATCCACTCCGCGTGGTTGCCGTGCTAGAAGGGGGCGTCGCGCTGTTCGCGCTCGCCTTGCCGCAATTACTGCATCTATTAGACGACGCAGCCGGCAGTCTCGCCGTGCAGCTAGACCTGAACGGCTGGTACCTGCTGCAGGGTGCGGTGACGCTGCTGGTGCTGGTGCTTCCTGCTCTGGCGATGGGCGTTACCTTCCCGCTGATGCTCAAGGTCTTGGCGCCCACCCCGCTGACACTCGCCGAGATCTATGGGGCGAATACCTGCGGCGGTGTCGCGGGCGCCTTGTTGCCGCTTTGGCTGTTACCGGCTTGGGGCTGGGCTCAGGCGATAGACATCGTCGCGTTGATAGGACTGCTGATTGCGCTGGGAGCAGGGCTACTCTCCACTGTCGCACCGTCGCGTAGCTCGCCGCAAGGTGTGACAACAGACGCCCGCCCCGATTTGTTAACCTTGCTGGCCTATGCGGGTGTGGGCGCCGCGGCTCTGATGCTGGAAATCGCTTGGACGCGCCTGTTCGGCATGATACTGCTGCGTACGGAATATGTTTTAGCGTTAATCCTCGCGGTGTTTCTGCTCGGTATAGGCTTGGGGAGTCTGTTCGCAAGGTATATGAGGGACAGGTTCTGGCTGAGTGCCCTACCCGTCATCGCCGTCCTGTTTTCAGTCACCAGTTTGTGGGGAGTTCCCATCATCTCGGCCTGGGCGGAGCAGGGGCGGTTTGACTCACTACTCGAGGCGCTCACCCTGCAGGGGCTCGCGCTGACCGCGCTCACCCTGCCGGTAACCCTTGCGCTGGGCGCGTGGCTTCCGCTCATCAGTGCGCGCGCCGGGCGAGTACAAAGCGGCGCGTGGTTGTATGGCATCAACGCACTGGGCGGGGCGCTGGGCGCGCTGCTCGCAGGCGGGGTGCTGATCCCGGCGTTCGGCGCACCCGGCACGCTGATGATCGCTGCATCGGTGCTGCTGGTGTGCGGCCTGGTGTGGGTCAGAGGCTCTGCTCTAAAAGCTGTTGTAGTAGCAATGGGGCTTTTCACACTCGCAGTATTGGGTTGGCCGGTGCGGGAGTTACCGGAGATTGCAAGACTGCTGCCCAAGGCGCAGGCGGGAAGTCATGACGTGTATCGTCATGAGGATGCGCTCTCCATCACACAGGTCGTGGAACGCGCCGATGGTCAGCGCGTGTTGCTGACCGACATGCAGCGCATGGATGCGGCGACCGATCAGGCCGCTGTGATCGTGCAACAAAACCAGGTGCGCCTGCCGCTGTTGCTGCACCCCGCGCCGCGCAGCGTATTGTTTCTCGGTTTGGGTACGGGTATCTCGGCGGCCGGTTCGCTGCCGTTTCCGGATCTGCAACGCACCGCCGTGGAAGTGTCTCAGGGGGTGATAGAGGCTATGCCCTGGTTTGCGCCTCTCAATCAAGGCGTCGCTGCCGCCACCCGCATCGTGCGCGATGATGCGCGGCGTTTTTTGCGCGCCGGCAGCGGACATTACGATGTCATCGTCGGCGACTTGTTTCACCCCGATCTGGTCGGTCACAGCACGCTGCTCTCGGTACAGCAGTTCGCCCGTGCCAAGGCACGCCTCAATGAGGGCGGTCTGTTTGTACAGTGGATCGCGCTCAATCAGTTCGACGCCGAGTCGCTTTCCGTGGTGCTACGCAGCTTCATGCGCGTGTATCCGAACGCCGTGATCTTCATGGACGGATTTCGCCTGGCGCTGGTTGGCGCAACGGGTAAGATAGCCGGTGCGCCGGCAGTGCTCGCCAATCTCAGCCGTATGAATACCGAAACACAGTCACAGGTGACCGGCGGTGAAGGCGCGTGGACCTGGCTAGGCCGTTACTGGGGGCGAATAAACGCAGGAGACGGCCCGGTGCAAGACGAATGGGCTCCACGCATTGAGTATAGCCTGCCGCGTGCCCGTTACAGCGGAGAAATGGATCTTGCAAACATTATCGAGGAATTATTGCGACAACGCCCGACACTGGAACAGGCCGCGAGTGAACTGCATATCGCGACGTCAGATATGGCCGAGTTTGAGCGCAGCTACGCGGGAAATGAGCTGGCCACGCGCGGCTGGCTTGCGACGCTGCGCGGCAGTGACGAGGGCGCGCGGCTGCTGCGTCTTGCCTATGAGGCTAATCCCCGTGACCGCTGGATTGCCTTTGCGCTGGCCGATGCGATGTATGCCTCGCTGCCGCAGGCCCTTGCCAAGAAGGACAGAGACAGGCGTGCCGCTTTGCAGGCGATACTCAAGCTGCGTCCCGATCATGTCGAGACGCTGCGCGCCTTGTGGCGGCTCGAACTGGAGGCGGGCAATGCGGCCGATGCGGAGCGCTATCGTTCTCAGTTCGTAAAAATAAACCCTTTAGACAAAGAAATCCGCAAAGTTAGATAGCACTCTATACAGGACAGCGTGTCCAATCAATAGTATGAACCGCCTCCACGAGAGAGCGACAATCCGTGTGTTAAAATAGCGTAGCCATGAGTGTAAGCGCCAACCAGGCATTAAACCGCATCAAGGTGACGGTCGAGACAGGGCGTACCGCCTCCGACGGCGTGCGTTTGCGCCGCTACCGACGCGCCGTGCAGTGGGGGGCGTTGCTGGTCGCCGTATTGATCCCTGTCACCGGTCTGTTTCGCATAGACCCTGCCGCCGGGGCCTTTGTGGTGCTGGACCGGCAGATCTGGTTTTCCGATTTTTTCATCGTGGTGGGATTTTGGCTGGCGGTTTCGAGCATGCTGGTCATGACCTATTCCACATTCGGGACCGCCTTCTGCGGCTGGGCGTGCCCGCAAAACACCTTCTCTGAGTGGGCCAACCGCATGACCCAGAAGTTTTTGGGTAAACGCGCCGAGGTGAGTCTCACCGGCGAGCTTATGCACGTTTCTGCCGGCAAGAAAAAATGGATTAACTGGCTGATGTTGGGCGGCCTGTTCCTGGCGGCGTCGCTGCTGCTCGCCTTGATCCCTCTGCTGTATTTTTATCCGCCCGATGTGGTTTTGTCGTTCATCACCTTGCGTGACGATGCGCGCCTCGCTTCTTCGCTGCACTGGATCTACACGGTGTTTGTGCTGATTATTCTGGTGGACATCGCCGTAGTACGCTACTTCTTTTGCCGATTTATGTGCATCTACCGGGTCTGGCAGCATTCCTTCAAGACCCGTCAAACGCTGCATATCGCCTATGATGATGCGCGTGGCGAACGCTGCGCGAGCTGCAACTTCTGTCTCACCGTGTGTCCGGTGGAGATAGACCCGCGCAACACCAGCACCTATGACAGTTGCATCAACTGCGGCGCATGTATCAGCGCCTGCGACTCGTTGCAATACCGCAAGGGCGAGTCCGGACTGTTGAGCTTCGAGTTCGGCGAACGCAAGGTGTCAACGCTGGTGGGGCTTGCGATCCAGCAGGGCAGCAATCTCAAGGGCAATCTTGGCACGCTGCTTGGCCGTTTTTCTTGGAGTTTACCGTTCACGGTGATTGGCGCGGCGATGTTCGCGTGGGGCCTGCTGAGCTATCAGCCCTACCACCTCACCGTTTACCGCGCGGACACCAACCAGGGAACGATACAGGACTACCGTATCGGTCTTGCCAACAAACTGTATCAAGAGGCGCTGTTGAAGGTGCGGGTAGAAGGCCTGCCTGCAGCGAGCTATCAGTTATCGGGCAGTGAAGTGGTCTTTACTACGGTCGGGCGCAAGGACCTCAATCTGCACATTGGTAAAGTTCTACCCAAGGGGCTGTATCCCGTTGTCGTACAAGTAGAGGCTCAAGATGGCTGGCGCGCGAGCTATCGAGTACAACATTTTGTCAGTAGTGACGGACGATGACTATGCAGCAGGACGAGGAAAAAGACGGGAGTGAACCGGGAAACCCCGATTGGGGCGTCGAGAAGCCGGATCATTACGGTTACGCCTCGGACGAGGAACGCCGCAAGAAACGCGGCCTGGAAGACTGGGAGCTGGTCGAGAAAATCCC
>JAYUCX010000005.1:0-5586 GCA_043740145.1 Gammaproteobacteria bacterium | reverse complement strand
CGGTGGGCGCGGTGACACGTCTGCGCGACATGGGCGTGGAGCCCTTCCTGCTCTCGTCGAGCCTGGTCGGCGTGCTCGCGCAACGCCTGGTGCGCCTGTTGTGCACGCACTGCAAAAAGCCCTATCAGGCCAACGCGGTGGAGTGCGGAGCGCTCGGCGTAGCGCCCGCCACGCCGGCTACGCTGTACAAGGCCGTGGGTTGCGCGCGCTGCAATCAGCTTGGTTATCGCGGCCGCACCGGCATCTACGAGATGATCACGGTGGACGAGAAGATGCGCGAGATGATCCACGACGGCACCGGCGAGCATGGCCTGGAGCGCTATGCCCGCCCCCACTCCGCCAGCATCCGCGATGACGGCATGCGCCGCGTGCTGGCGGGCGATACCACCCTGGAAGAAGTGCTGCGTGTTACACGTGAGGATTAGTAACAAGTTACAAGTAGCAAGTTACAAGAAAAACTTCTTGCCACTTACCACTTACCACTTGCTACTGTTTTGCTATGGCCGCCTTTGAATTTGCCGCACTAGATAGCACTGGACGCAACCGCAAGGGCGTGCTGGAGGGCGACACCCCGCGTCAGGTGCGCCAGCAGTTGCGTGACAAGGGTTGGACGCCGCTCAGTGTCGAGGAGGTGCGTCAGAAAGAGGCGCGTGATCGCGGCGGTCTGCAATTCAGCTTCCAGCGCGGCATCAACGCCACCGATCTTGCGCTCATCACCCGGCAACTGGCCACCTTGGTGCGCTCCGGTCTGCCGATTGAAGAGAGCCTGCGCGCCGTTTCGCAACAGACCGAAAAGGCGCGGCTGAGCAACATGCTGATGGCGGTGCGCTCGCGCGTGCTGGAGGGTCATTCGCTCGCCACCGCGCTCGCCGATTTCCCGTCTGTGTTCGATGACCTGTTTCGCTCCACGGTCGCCGCGGGCGAGCAGTCGGGTTATCTCGATGTGGTGCTGGAGCGCCTGGCCGATTACACCGAGGCGCGCCAGCAGATGCGCCAGAAGATGATGCTCGCGCTGATCTATCCGGTGCTGCTCACCGGCGTCGCCATCCTGGTGGTAACGGCCTTGCTCGCCTATGTGGTGCCGCAGGTGGTGCAGGTGTTTCAGAATATCGGCCAGCAACTGCCGGTGCTGACTCGCGGTCTGATTTCGTTGAGCGACTTTATCCGCGATTACGGCGTGTTGATCCTGGTGATCATCGTGGCCGCTGTGGCGGGTTTTAAGATGCTGATGCGCTACGAAGGGCCGCGCTTTCGTTTTCACAAACTGTTGTTGTCGGTGCCGCTGGTCTCGCGGCTGGTGCGCGGGCTTAATGCGGCGCGCTTTGCGCGCACCTTCAGCATCCTCACCGCGAGCAGCGTGCCGGTGCTCGAGGGTTTACGCATCTCCGCGCAGGTGATGTCCAATCTGCCGATGCGCAAAGCCGTGGAGGAGGCCTCCGCCAGGGTGCGCGAGGGCGCCAGCCTGCACGCGGCGCTGGAGCGCAGCCATTACTTTCCGCCGATGACCCTGCATCTGATCGCCAGCGGCGAGACCAGCGGCAATCTCGACGCGATGCTGGAGCGGGCGGCGCTGAGTCAGGAGCGCGAGATGGAAACCCTGATGGCCGCGCTGGTGGGCCTGTTTGAACCGGCGCTGATCCTCGCAATGGGCGGTATCGTGTTGCTGATCGTCATCGCTATCCTGTTGCCCATATTCGATTTGAACCAAATGGTGAAATGAACATGAAGACATACGCTAAACAAAGTCATAGCGGTTTTACCCTGATCGAGGTCATGGTAGTAGTGGTGATTCTCGGCATCCTGGCCGCGATTGTGGTGCCCAGGGTGCTGGACCGGCCCGACGTCGCACGCATCACTAAGGCGAAACAGGATATACGGACGTTGGAGGGCGCGCTCAATCTCTACAAATTGGATAACTACGTCTATCCCACCACCGAACAGGGCATCGAGGCGCTGGTGACCAAGCCGACCACGCCGCCCGAACCGCGCAACTGGAAACAGGGCGGCTATATTGATCGTATGCCGAAAGATCCGTGGCAGCGGCCTTATCAGTATCTCAGCCCCGGTACGCACGGAGCGATAGACATCTTTACCTTGGGCGCCGACGGCCAGCTCGGCGGTGATGGGCCGAACGCCGACATCGGCAACTGGAATTTGGAGTAGCGCCGGATTTATTTGGCCATCAATCGTGCGAATGAATTCGCACCTACAAGTTTGGCGTAGGGCCGAATTTATTCGGCCAACGTATGCGAATGAACGCTAAAGGCTTTACCCTCCTCGAATTGATTGTGGTGATCTTCATCATCGGCATCACCCTCACCTTTGCCGCACTCTCGATAAATAACCGCGATCAGGAACAGCGCGCCGAGCGGGAGGCGCAAAGCCTGGCAGCGCGCCTGAGCCTCGCCGGACAGGAATCGGTGCTACAGGCCAAGGAACTGGCATTGGAATTGACCGAGGAAGGCAGCGGCTATCAATTCCTGGTGCTGGAGGCCAAGGGCTGGCAGGCATTGGGTTCTGATCAAGATGCGTTGAGGCCGCGCCGTCTGCCCAGCGGTATGCGTCTGGAAATGAAGCTGGAAGGTGAGGAGATACATTTCACCGAAACCCCCGAGAAGAGCGCGGACGATGTAGATAAAAAACCAGAAGAGGATCTGGAACAAAAAGGGGACGAAGAAAAGACACCGCGCATTTATCTGTTATCGAGCGGTGAAATCACGCCATTCACGGCCACCTTGCACGCCGAAGGCGTAGCGGATTATCAGATCGTCGGCACGGTCAATGGCACGCTCAAGGTGATAAAGGCCCAGCATGATAAGAACGGCTAATCCAGTGCGCCACCCTAATCGAGGCTTTACCTTGCTGGAGGTGATGGTGGCCCTGGCGGTGCTCGCCATCGCCATGGCGGCGATGATTAAGGGTGTCGGCGCGCAGGTCTCCAACCAGAGTTATCTACGCGATCGCACCCTGGCGCACTGGGTCGCCATGAACAAGGCCGCCGAGTTGCAGATCGCCCTCAAATGGCCCGAGGCGGGTTCCGAAACCGGCAGCGCGCCGATGGGGCCGCATGAATGGTACTGGACGATCACGGTGCAAAACACCCCCGACCCCGACGTGCGCCGCATGGATGTTGCGGTGAGCGCCACCGAGGGCGGCGAACCGGTGACCTCGTTAGTGAGTTATCTCCTCAAGCCGCAATGAGGGCGCCATGAGCCACTTTAGATCTCACCTTCGCCGCAGGATAAGCGGCTTCACTTTGCTTGAACTGTTGGTGGCCTTGGCCATCTTCGGCGTGGTGGCGGCGATGGCCTATGGAGGATTGCAGAGTGTGCTCAACACCCGCGCGGCCGCCGAGAAGCAGGCGGCGGAGTTGGCGGAGTTGCAGTTGGGTTTTACTCGTATGGAGCGTGACATCGAACAGATCGTGGCGCGCAGCGTCCGCGACAGTCTGGGCGACCGCCAGCCGGCGCTGCGCGGCGAATCGGGCGGCGAGACCTTGCTGGAATTTACCCGCACCGGTTGGCGCAATCCGTCGGGTCAGGCGCGTAGCCACTTGCAGCGCATCGCCTATCAGCTCAAGGAGGGCCAGTTATTGCGGCTCAGTTGGAATGTGCTCGATCAGGGGCCGTCGGCCGAGCCGCAAGAGTCAGTGCTACTGGATAACGTCACCGCGGGTGAAGTGCAGTTTCTGGACAAAAGTCTCGCCGAGCAAGCGCTGTGGCCTAAACCAGATGCGGTGGCGAATAATGAAAAAGACACCTTGCCGCGTGCCATACAAGTGAGCGTGGAGATCAAAGGCTGGGGGCGTATTAACCGGTTATTCCGCGTAGTGGGCGAGGGTTGAAGATGCACAACACACTTTTCGCGCCGAAGCACTCACGCGGTGTCGCGCTCATCACGGCCCTGTTGGTCGTGGCGCTGGTCACCATTATCGCAGTGGGCATGGCGGCGCGTCAGCAGGTGGATATCCGCCGCGCCGGGAATATCCTGGACGGCGATCAGGCCTATCTGTTCACGCTGGGGGTGGAGAGCTGGGCGCAGGGCGTGTTAGCGCAGGATTTCCGTGACGGCCAGACCAAGAACAAGGTGAGCGACACGCTGAACGAGGACTGGGCCACGGCGCTGCCGCCCATCGAGGTCGCGGGCGGCAAGGTGGCCGGCAAGATCGAAGATCTGCAGGGCCGTTTCAATCTCAACAATCTGTGGGTGAATAACGCCGTCAGTCAGCCTGATCTGCTGGTCTTTCAGCGCCTGCTCGCCAACCTGCATCTCGATCCGGATCTCGTCCATGCCGTGATAGACTGGATAGACGTGAATGTGGATCAACTGCCCAATGGGGCGGAGGATTTGGACTACCTCGACCGCAAGCCGTCCTATCGCACCGCCAACGCCCCTATGGTCAGCTCCAGCGAGCTCGCGCTGGTCAAGGGCTTCACTCCTGAGATAGTAAAGGCCTTGGAACCCTATGTCACGGCGCTGCCGCTGCGCGCGCCCATTGGCACGGGCTCGCCAGTGCCTCTACCTATCCCCATCAACGTCAATACCGCACCCGCACCCGTGCTGGCGGCGCTGGTCGCCAATTTAGATACGGCAGGTGCGGCGCGGCTGCTCGATGTGCGCGAGGGCAAGGGCTTTGAGACCATCGGCCAGTTCACCGACATCGTGGGTGCGGACAAAGTCACCGCGCGCGCCGACGTTTCCAGCAATCATTTTTTGGTCACGGCCACTGGCGAGGCCGGGCGCGGACAGGTACAGTTACACACTTTGCTGTATCGGGACCCCACGGGTAAGGTGCAGGTCCTGATGCGGGGCATAGGCGACTATTGATGCGTAATCGGTTATTTATTCGTATTGATGACACAAGCGGCGCTGCGGCCGGCGAGTCTACGCTCGCCTTGAGCTGGCTGGCGATGGATGACGCCGGTGAGTCGCAAGGCGCCGTCGCGCATGGGTGCATCCAGGAAGCGCTAGCGCTTGCTCACGGTCGGCAGGTCATCGTATTGACGCCCGCCAGCGACGTGCTGCTGGCGCGAGCGGTTGTCCCCAATGTGAACCGCCAGCGCCTCGCGCAGGCCATCCCCTATGCCCTGGAAGATCAGTTCGGCAGCGAGGTCGAGGATCTGCACTTTGCCCAAGGGCGGCAAGCGGCGGATCAGGCTATCGCTGTGGCGGTGGTGGCGCGCGGCAAGATGGATGCCTGGCTGGAATACTTGCGCGGGGCCGGTTTCCAGCCCGATCTGCTGGTCCCCGCCGTCCTCGCGCTGCCTTACGAGGAAGGGGTGTGGACGGTGCTGCGCGAAGCCGGAGGAGCCATCTGCCGCAGCGGCGTGCAGGCGGGTTTTGCGGCCGATCATGACAATCTTGAGACCTTGCTCAGCCTGGCCATCACCGAGACGGGTGATACCGCTCCTGCGCGGCTGCGGATCATAGATACACCCGGCGCTCCTCCACTGCATACCGAGACATGGCCTCAGACATTAGGCGTAGCGGTGAACCGTGAGGCGTCCGCCGAAGATGCCGTGACACTGCTCGCCCGCAACTTTAACGAAGATCTCGCCATCAATCTCCTGCAAGGCGACTATAGCC
>JAYUCX010000004.1:0-2336 GCA_043740145.1 Gammaproteobacteria bacterium | reverse complement strand
CGCGCGGCCTCACCCGTGATCCATTTGCTTTCGCCTGTGGCGGTGGCGGTGCGGCCATCGAGCGTCATCGCGAGCTTGCAGCGCACATAAGGACGCTGTTTCTGCATGCGCATGATGAAACCGGGGTTTAATTTTTCGGCCTCGGATTCTAGCACGCCGGTTTCTACCTGTATTCCCGCACGCTTAAGTTGCTCCAAGCCCTGGCCGGCCACCCTGGGGTTGGGATCTATCATCGCCACTACCACGCGAGCGACACTGGCCTGAATCAGGGCATCCGTGCAGGGCGGCGTGCGGCCGTGATGACAGCAAGGCTCCAGTGTCACATAAGCAGTCGCGCCGCGGGCGCCTTCACCAGCCTGTTGCAAAGCGTGGATCTCGGCGTGCGGTTCCCCGGCGCGCTCGTGCCAACCTTCGCCGACGATTTTGCTGTCACGTACCAGCACGCAACCGACACGCGGGTTGGGGTGAGTAGTGTAAAGGCCGCGCGCCGCGAGATGTAAGGCACGGGCCATGTACTCGTAATCCGCGCGAGTCATGCGTCCTTCTTGGGGGGGTCTACCGGCAGGGTCAATTGTTTCTTAGCCTCGGGCGAGGGCTCACGCTCCAGGCGTTCGATCTCTTCGCGGAAGGCGTGCACATCTTCAAAGCTGCGGTACACCGAGGCGAAGCGCACATAGGCGACGTGATCGAGGGCACGCAGTTCCTCCATCACCCACTCCCCCAGCAAGCGCGAAGGAATCTCCCGTTCCCCGCTGGCGCGCAGCTTGTGTTCGATGTGCTGAATAGCGGCTTCGATCTTGGCCATCGGCACCGGCCGCTTTTGCAAGGCGAGCAGCATACCGGCACGCAGTTTCTCTTCATCGAACGCCACCCGCTCACCACCGCGCTTGATGATGCGTGGCATCGTCAATTGCGCGGACTCGAAGGTGGTGAAGCGCTCGCCGCAACTCAGACACTCGCGCCGTCTGCGCACCTGCTCGCCCTCGTTAGCGAGGCGCGAATCTATGACCTTGGTGTCTTCAGCTCCGCAGAATGGACAGCGCATAGCTTCCTCAGGGATTAGGGGCTAGGGAAAAGGAAAAACTGCCCCCAGTCCCTAGTTAGCATAAACAGGAAAACGCCGGCAAATCTCTAGCACCTGTTGTTTCACTCGCGCGATGACAGCAGTATTTTTGATGTCATCGAGCACGTCGCAAATCCAGCCCGCCAAGGTGCGCGTATCGTTTTCATCGAAACCGCGTGTGGTGACGGCGGGCGTGCCAATGCGGATGCCGCTGGTGACAAACGGCGATTGCGGATCATTCGGCACGGCGTTTTTATTGACCGTGATGTTGGCGGAACCCAGTGCCGCCTCGGCGTCTTTGCCGGTGAGACCCTTGTTCACCAGATCCACCAGAAACAGGTGATTGTCGGTGCCGCCGGAGACGACGTTATAGCCGCGCTGCATCATCACCGCCGCCATGGCACGTGCGTTGGTCAGCACCTGTTGCTGATAGGTCTTGAACTCCGGGGCGAGCGCCTCCTTGAAGGCCACCGCCTTGGCGGCGATCACGTGCATCAGCGGTCCGCCCTGGATGCCGGGGAACACGATAGAGTTGAGCTTTTTTTCGATCTCGGGGTTGGCGCGCGCCAGAATCACGCCGCCGCGCGGCCCGCGCAGGGTTTTATGCGTCGTGGAGGTCGTCACATCCGCGATATTGACTGGGCTTGGGTAAATGCCCGCGGCAATCAAGCCTGCCGGATGCGCGATGTCTACAAACAGGTACGCGCCGATCTTGTCGGCGATGGCGCGAAAACGCTGCCAGTCCACCACACGCGAGTAGGCGCTGAACCCGGCCACAACCATCTTCGGCTTGTGTTCCAGCGCCAACCGCTCCACCTGATCGTAATCAATCTCGCCGGTTGCCGGATCAAGGCCGTATTGTATGGCGTTATAAATCTTGCCGGAAAAATTCACCTTGGCGCCGTGGGTGAGATGGCCGCCGTGCGCGAGGCTCATGCCCAGAATTGTATCACCGGGGTTGATCAACGCCATATACACCGCGGCGTTGGCCTGCGAACCGGAGTGCGGCTGCACGTTAGCGTAATCCGCGCTGAACAATTGCTTGACGCGCTCGATCGCCAGACGCTCGGCCACATCCACATACTCGCAACCGCCGTAATAACGCTTGCCGGGGTAACCTTCGGCATATTTATTAGTCAATACCGAGCCCTGCGCCTCCAGCACCCGGGGGCTTGCGTAATTCTCCGAGGCGATCAGTTCGATATGGTCTTCCTGACGCTTACTCTCCGCCTGCATCGCCGCCCATAACTCGTCATCGAAACCGGCGATCTTC
>JAYUCX010000003.1:0-5661 GCA_043740145.1 Gammaproteobacteria bacterium | reverse complement strand
TATTATTCGGAACAAAATGCGCCGTCTCCAGGCTGCGCGCCAGCCAGGCCCGGAACTCCCGCCAGTTCATGCGCAGGCTGCGCCCAGGGAGCGCCTGCTGCAACGCCTCTAATTCAGCCAGGATACGTTGCCCGGCGGCGTCATGAGCCAGCGCCTGGGCTATCCCCAGTCGCTGCAAGCTCTCTTGCAGGGCGTTGAGCAGAGTCTGGGGGTGATGTGTGTGACCCTTCAGTAGCGGCAGCAGAGGCTGGGAGGCGCGTTCGAGATCGTTGATGAGTTGATGGATCGCTTCGCGCCCCTGCGTGAGGTGCGTCAAGTGCTTACGGTAATTATGCAGCCCGCGTGGGAGATTGGCCCGGCGGATGATGTCGCGCTCCAGCCGGTAGACAGTATCGAGATGGTTGTCCCGATCACGGTCCGGAAAGACAAAGCTCGACTTGAGCAGATCGAGCATGGGGTCATGAGCGAAATCCTGCTCCACTGTCTGTAGCCAACGTTCGACCGTGCTCGCGGCGCTGGTCGTAGACAGCGCCCAACCTGCTGCATCTTGAATAGTGACGCCGGCGCGCTCCAATAAGGCCCGGATGCGGCGGGCGAGGCGCCTGTCCTCGCTGACGATGCCGATGGCGCCGCGGCCCTCGATCAACCAACGGCGCACCTGGATGTCCACCGCCTTGGCCTCTTCTTCGGCCCCGTTGGCCGCAAACACCGACAGCCGGCCGGTGGCGGGGCTGTTGGAGTGACGTTCCGCGAACTCACGGGCGCGCACTGCCATGCAGGGACGCATCAATGTCGCAGGAGGCAGGACGCCGGGAGCGACCGCTAAGGCGACGCCGTTGGGCGCATACACAGTGTTTATAAAATCCGTGAAATCATCGCGGGTCGCTCCCGGCGTCCTGCCTCCTGCGACATTAGTACTTCCGTGTACGTCAGAAGCTATTACCGTAGAGTCGCACTGCATGCTTTTTAGCAGCCTGACGAGGGGCGCATCGGGGGCATACTCCTCACCGGTGATATCCTCGGGCACATGTGCATGCAGGAGGAGGCGCAGTTGCCCGCGCTCCTGCAGGGCCTTGCAGCAGGCGAGTTCCGCAGGGTACAACTCATAAAATCCAACCAGATAAAAATGTAGCGTGGGAGAGACTGAAACGCCGCTTAGTCGCGACACATAGGCGCTATGTGCATCCACCTTGTGTTCGGCCTGGAGCTGGTTGCGTAGCGATTGCCAGAGGGTATACACGACGCGGGCCTCGTCGCCGAGCGCCGCGGCGGCGATACCGTCAGGCAGGCCATAAGCGTGCGCCAGTCGCGCCGTGAATTGTTTCAGTGAGGTGGGAGGAACAGCCTGCCGCAGGGTCAGCTCGTCGAACAGTCTCAGCAAACCGTCGGCTATTCGCCAGGGGTTAGCCCCGCCAAACAGATCCGGGTGCTCTGCCAGGGCCTCTACGAGCAGGAGTGCACGTGCGGGCTCTGAAATCACCCGGTCTGTTATGGGAACATAACGCTCCATCCAGGCGCGCAGGGTATCAATGTTCGGCCCCAGCAGGGCGTGATGACCCTGCGCCTGAGCGCGTTCCAAAAGCAGCTTGCGCAGACGCGGCGCGGCGCTCAGCGTAGGAAGCAGGATGACTGAGTTCGTGAGATCAGGCAGAGACGCCTGTTGCACGATCTCATCGGCGAGGACGGCAAGCGGATCGTGCCCATACGGGACAATGAGCACGGGGTGGTTCACGCCGTATGTGTTTGAAAAATGAAGCCAGGCGAAAATCGCATTTTTCGCCTTGTGCCGGGCAGGACGCCCCAATGCCGCGAGCGCAGGGATGCGCGGGAGCGGCCGGGTTGAAAAAGCCCATGGAAGGGCTTTTTCAACATCCTATCAGCGCTCCAACAGTTTGAGTTTGTCCGGCGCCCCATCCCATTCCTTGGCATCAGGTGGCGGTTCGCCCATTTCAGTGATCACCGGCCAAGCCTTGGCGAGTTCGGCGTTGAGCGCTGTGAAATGTTTTTGCCCCTCGGGCACGGCATCCTCTGCGAAGATGGCATTGGCCGGGCACTCCGGTTCGCACAAGGTGCAATCTATGCATTCGTCGGGGTCTATGACCAAAAAGTTCGGCCCCTCGTGGAAGCAATCCACGGGGCAGACTTCGACACAGTCCATGTATTTGCATTTGATGCAGTTTTCGGTAACGACAAAGGTCATGTTCATCTCCCGCACGGGGCCGTGCGCTATCAAAATGCCCGGTTGCTCAATATAATGGGGTCACTATGATCCCTTTAGGCTGCAATTATAGCAGGATGTTTCCGGCCGTTTCCAAACGGGTGTGCCGGTAGCCCTCCCATGTCTCTGCACTACGATCTGCACAGCCACTCTACCGCCTCCGACGGCACCTTGAGTCCGGCCGAACTGGTGGCGCGGGCTCATGCCCGTGGTGTGCACGTGCTGGCGCTCACCGACCACGACAGCACCGAGGGCCTCGCCGAGGCGGCGGCCGCGGCGGGTCGCTCCCGGCGTCCTGCCTCCCGCGACATTAGTACATCCATGTACGTCAGAGATATCGGGTTAGACCTCGTCCCCGGGGTAGAGATCTCGGTGAGCTGGAATAGCCAGACGGTACACATCATCGGCCTGCACATTGACCCTGCGAATCAAGCCCTGCAGGAAGGTTTGGCGGGGCTGCGCGACTTTCGGGACTGGCGCGCGCAAGAGATTGCGCGGCGCCTGGAGAAACACGGCATTGCGGATACGTACGACGGGGCCAAGGGCTATGCCAAGGGCAAGATCGTGAGCCGCACCCACTTCGCGCGACTGCTGGTCGAGCGCGGCCACGCGCGCGATCTGCAACAGGTGTTCAAGCGGTTTTTGGTGCATGGCAAGCCCGGCTACGTGAGCGGCGAGTGGGCCAAGATGGAAGACGCCGTGAGCTGGATCAGCGGCGCGGGCGGGCAAGCCGTCATCGCCCATCCGGCCCGTTACAAACTCACCGCCACGCGCCTGCGCGCGCTATTCACTGAATTTAAGGACGCAGGCGGCACAGGGATCGAGGTCGTGTCCGGCAGCCACAGCCACGACGATTATTTCACCCTGGCCAACTACGCGAAACAGTTCGGGCTGCTCGCCTCCAGCGGCTCCGATTATCACGGCCCCGAACACCCCTGGATCGAACTTGGCCGGCTGCCTGAGTTGCCCAAGAATTGCGTTCCGATCTGGACAGAATGGAGTCAATATCCATGCAGCGTCTCCACCTCCATCCCACCCACCCCCAGGCGCGCCTGATTAACCTGGCCGTCAAGGTCATCCGCGAAGGCGGAGTGATCGTCTATCCAACCGACTCCAGCTATGCCCTCGGTTGTCACATCGGCGACAAGACCGCGCTGGAACGTATCTGCCGTATCCGCAACCTCGACGACAAACACAACTTCACCCTGGTGTGCCGCGATCTCTCGGAGATCGCCATCTATGCCAAGGTGGATAACACCGCGTACCGGACGATCAAAGCTCACACCCCCGGCCCCTACACCTTCATCCTCAAAGCCACCCACGAAGTGCCGCGCCGCCTGCAAAACCCCAAGCGCAAAACCATCGGTCTGCGCGTGCCGGATCACCCCATCGCGCAGGCGCTGCTGGCCGCGCTGGGTGAACCCATCATGAGCACCACCCTCATCCTCCCCGGTGGTGATCTCCCGCTCAATGATCCGGATGAGATAGAGCGGTTTTTGAAAAATCAGGCGGACCTCATCCTGGACGCCGGCAGCGGCGGCCTGGACACCACCACTGTGGTGGATCTGGTGGACGAAGTCCCGCATGTGATCCGTGAGGGCAAGGGCGATGGCCGTGCGTTTGTGAGCTGAGCGGATTTCCCGCCCGCTTTGTCTAAAACTGTAGGGCATCGGCCAAACCGGTTATAATCCGACGATGGATGAACTCAGTTTGATGCAGCGCATCGCGGTATGGGCGCTGCCCGTGATCTTTGCCATTACCGTGCATGAAGTGGCCCACGGCTGGATGGCGCAGCGGCTGGGCGACCCCACCGCCATGATGCTGGGGCGGCTGACCCTCAATCCCCTCAAGCATATTGATCCGGTCGGAACTATCCTGGTGCCGCTGTTGTTATTGATGGTCAGCCCGTTCATCTTCGGCTGGGCCAAACCGGTGCCGGTGACCTGGCAGAACCTCAAGCACCCCAAGCGCGACATGGCACTGGTGGCCGCCGCCGGGCCGCTCGCCAATCTGCTGATGGCGGTGCTTTGGGTGGCGGTGTTGAAGCTGGGCGTGATGATAGACGGTCTGCTCCCCTGGGCCGCCACCTTTCTGCGCTATATCGGGGAGGCGGGGGTATTTATCAATCTCATACTCATGGTGTTGAACCTCATCCCCATCCCGCCGTTGGACGGCGGACGTGTGTTGTCGGGGGTGCTGCCTGGACCCTTAGCCTTGCAATTAAACCGGCTGGAGTCGGTGGGGTTTTTCATTTTGATCCTGCTGTTGGTGACGGGCATCCTGGGGCAGGTCATGGGGCCCGTGGTGTTCGCGTTGCGGTCGGTGCTGTATTTCATGGTGGGCTTAAGGGGGTAGTTTGAGTTCGGTTCCTACGCAACACCAGCGGGTGCTGTCGGGCATGCGCCCCACCGGCGCCTTGCACCTCGGGCACTATCATGGGGTACTCAAGAACTGGCTGCGGCTGCAGCACGAGTACGAGTGTTTCTTTTTTGTCGCCGACTGGCACGCGCTCACCACGCACTACGAAGACCCGCGCATCATCGGCGAGAGCGTCTGGGACATGGTGGTGGATTGGCTCGCGGTGGGCATCAACCCGGGCGCCGCCAAGCTGTTTATCCAGTCGCGCATCCCCGAGCACGCCGAGCTGCATCTGTTGCTCTCCATGATCACGCCGCTGGGCTGGCTGGAACGGGTGCCGAGCTACAAGGATCAACAGAAAAAGCTCAAAGAGCTGGATTTGGCGACCTACGGTTTTCTCGGTTATCCGCTGCTGCAGAGCGCGGATATCCTGATCTACAAGGCCGGCCAGGTGCCGGTCGGCGAGGACCAGGTCGCCCACGTCGAACTGACGCGCGAGGTGGCGCGGCGCTTCAATCACTTGTATGGGCGGGAACCGGACTTTGAAGAAAAGGTCGAGATCGCCATCAAGAATCTGGGCGCGAAGAACGCCAAGCTTTACAAATCCTTGCGCAAGCGTTATCAGGAACAGGGCGATCACGAGGCGCTGGAGACGGCGCACGCCTTGTTGACAGGGCTCCAGAACATCACCCTGGGCGACCGCGAACGGTTGCTCGGATTTCTGGAGGGCGAGGGCCTGATTATCCTGCCCGAACCGCACGCCCTGCTGACGCCGATCCCCAAGATGCCGGGGCTGGATGGCCAGAAGATGTCCAAGTCTTACAACAACACCATCGGTCTGCGTGAAGATCCCAAGGCGGTCGAGGCCAAATTGCGTACCATGCAAACCGACCCCGCCCGCGTGCGCAGAACCGATGCCGGTGAGCCGGAACGCTGTCCGGTGTGGCAGCTTCACAAGATCTACTCGAACGATGAAACCAAGGCCTGGGTACAAGAAGGCTGCCGCAGTGCGGGCATTGGTTGTCTGGATTGCAAGAAGCCGCTGATTGAGGCCGTGCTGCAAGAGTTGGCGCCGATCCGCGAGC
>JAYUCX010000002.1:0-13183 GCA_043740145.1 Gammaproteobacteria bacterium | reverse complement strand
TGTTTTCCAACAGCCTGCGCGCGGCTGTGCGACGCAAATGGTCGCGGTTGACCGGAAATCTTGGATGTAACTAGCCCTTGGTCAACCGCTTGCGCACCTCCGGCAGGTGACGGCGGCTGATCTCAAGCAGATCTTCGGTCCCTTGCAGGGCAAGCATACAATTTCCTTCGTGATCTTTAACGAGGCCGGATATGTGGGAGGCCGCGGCGAGCGCGTTGCGGTGGATGCGGAAAAAACGCTCGCCGAATTCATCTTCCAGGTCCTTGAGCGACTCTTCAATCAGCACCTCACCGGTAGCAAAGCGCACTGTCACGTATTTCTGGTCGGCCTTGAAATAAAGAATGCTCGTCACCGGTATAAGCTGCAGGCTGCCTCGGTTCAGCACACTGATGTGGGTGCGCGCGCGCGAGTCGTGCGTTTCGTCCTTGGTCTGATTTAGGGCGGCGAGTTGCACCCGGTTAAGCTGCTGGAGTTTGCTCAGGGCGTTCTCCAGCCGCTCCTTGCGGATGGGTTTCAGCAGATAATCCACCGCATGCGCCTCAAAAGCCTCCAGGGCATGATCGCCGAAGGCAGTCGTAAAGATGATCGCGGGCGGTTGTTCCAGCGCGGAGAGGTGCATCGCGGCCTCCAATCCGTCCATCGTGGGCATGCGGATGTCCATCAGGATCAGGTCCGGCTGGATAGTTACCCCCTGTTGCAGGGCTTCTTTGCCGGTGGCGGCCTCGCCCACGATTTGATAACCGCCGATCTCGCCCAGCAATTCACGCAGACGGGTGCGGGCCAGCGGTTCGTCATCGGCGATCAGGACGTTCATGACTCTTTGTACAGATAAGGAAAGCGGAGATGTACGACATGCAACTGTGGCGAGACGTCTTCCACGGCCAGTTCGGCGCGCTCGCCATAGAAGGCCTGCAAGCGCTGCCGCACGTTGTCGAGGGCCATACGGTTGCCTGTGAGCCGGCCGGCTGTTTCAACGCCCAACGGGTTGCTGATGCTGACATGAATCATAGTCTGTCGGAGGGTTCCGGAGATCACTATCTCGCCGCCGGACGCCAAGGGTTCAATGCCGTGATAGATCGCATTCTCCAGCAGGGGTTGCAGGGTAAGGGCGGGGAGCAGGGCGTCCTGGGGGAGTTCGCCGGTCTCCCAACGTAGGCTCAGCCGCTCGCCGAGGCGCAGCTTTTCGATGCGCAGATACTTGTGGCATAACTCGATTTCTTCGGACAGCGGCACGCGCAGGCACGCCTCGCGCAGACTGCCGCGAAACAGGTCGGCGAGATCCATGACCGCCGCCTCGGCCTGATGGGGATGGCTGCGGGTGAGACTCGCAATGCTGTTAAGGCTATTGAACAAAAAATGCGGACGGATGCGCGATTGCAGCGCCTGGATGCGCGCCTGGGTTTCGGATTCGATGTTTCTTTTCCATTGATGCTGCACGTAAAAATAGCGCAGCGCCAAGGCGCTGACGATGGCGCTAATCGCCAGATTGTGCAGCAGGAAACCGTAATACCAGTTGCGTGAGAGTAGCACGTCCATCGCGGTGCTCTGCATGATCCAATACACGGCCTCACTCATCACCGCCGTCACTACCAGCAACAGAAAGTAGCTGAGCAGTCCGGCCTGAATGTTGGGCAGCTTGCGCAGCCAGGGACGGCTGAAACACAGCACCGCGCCGCTGCTGAGGGCGGTCCACTGGATGAACAGCGAGATCAAGCCGAGGTCCTTCCAGCGGTTGTTCGAGCCCATCTGCCCCAGCGCCAGCACGAAGGCCAGTAGTTGCGCGATGACCATCAGCGCCAGCACCATCCGCACGCCGCAGAAATTGGGCAAGAACAGTTCGTCTGTCGCCGGTTTGACGGCGGCACCGGTCTTTTTTTTGTCATTTAAGGGGAGCAGGGCTCGCATTTCGCTATATATAGTGACGGCTCGGTAAAAAAATGCAACTGCGGCTGAATTTACCATCGTTTATACTGTTCTATTATCGGCCTGAAATGACGGTTCTAAAGCGTTCATGACTGACAACAAAAAGCCCTGGGGCGGGCGTTTCACCGCCCCCACAGACGAATTTGTGGAGATCTTCACCGCCTCGGTGAGTTTCGACCAGCGCCTCTACAGGCACGATATCGCAGGCTCCATCGCCCATGCGCGTATGCTCGCCAAAGTGGGCGTGCTGAAGCAGGCGGAGTGTGACACCATCGTAAACGGTCTCAAGGACATCGAACTCGATATCGAGCGCGGCGAGTTTGCCTGGCTGGCGGAGCTTGAGGACGTGCACATGAACATCGAGGCGCGTCTGATTGACCGCATCGGCGAAGTGGGCAAGAAGCTCCACACCGGACGCTCCCGCAATGACCAGGTGGCGACCGATCTCAGGCTCTACCTGCGCGATGAAATAGACGCCATTCTGGCTGAATTACAGCGGCTGCAAACGGCGCAGCTGGATGTCGCCGAGCGTGAGGCCGACACGCTGATGCCGGGCTACACCCATCTGCAGATCGCCCAACCGGTGACCTTCGGCCATCACATGATGGCTTGGTTTGAGATGCTGAGCCGCGACCGTGAGCGCTTCAAGGACTGCCGCAAGCGGGTCAACATCATGCCGCTCGGTGCGGCCGCACTGGCCGGCACGAGTTATCCGATTGACCGGGCCTATACCGCAGAATTGCTCGGGTTCGATGCCCCCGCGCAAAATTCGCTCGATGCCGTCAGCGACCGCGATTTCGCCATCGAGTTTGCGGCAGCCGCATCCCTGCTGATGGTGCACCTGTCGCGGTTTTCCGAAGAACTGATTCTGTGGTCGTCCAGTCAGTTTGACTTTGTGGATCTGGGCGACGCCTTTTGCACCGGTTCCTCCATCATGCCGCAAAAGAAAAACCCCGACGTGCCGGAGCTGGTGCGCGGCAAGAGCGGCCGCGTCATCGGCCACCTGATGGCCTTATTGACCCTCATGAAGGCCCAGCCGCTGGCCTACAACAAGGATAACCAGGAAGACAAAGAGCCGCTGTTCGACACCGTGGACACGGTCAAGGCCTGCCTGCGCGTCTATGCCGAGATGATCCCGGCGCTGCGGGTAAAGCGCGACCAACTGCGCGCGGCCGCCGAGCAGGGTTACGCCACCGCCACCGACCTCGCCGATTACCTGGTGCGCAAGGGAGTGGCGTTCCGTGACGCCCACGAGATCGTGGGGAAGGCGGTCCGTTACGGCCTAGAGCAGGGCAAGGACTTGGCACAAATGCTGCTTACTGAATTGCGTGAGTTCTCTCCCGTGATCGAACAGGACGTGTTCGACGCCCTCACGCTGGAGGGATCGGTCAAGGCGCGCAATCATCTCGGCGGGACCGCGCCCGAACAGGTACGGCAGGCGGTGCACAAGGCAAGACAAAGACTATGCGGAAAATGACACGAATGTTGATCCCCTTCAAGGGAACCTCGCAAAATTGCCTTCCTGGCAATTTTTCTCCACGCAAAGCGAAAAGCGCGGTTTTCGCTTTGCTTCATTTTCAACCGCTTGCGCGGTCGAAAATGGCGGGGCATCCCTGCCCCGCATGGGCGCCTCGAATTTTTCGAGGCGCCCTCATGCTTTTATTGTTGGCAGGCCTGGCCCTGCCGGCGCTGGCGGGCAAGCTGCTCAAGTGGGTAGATGACCAGGGGCAGGTACACTACGGCGACAAAATCCCGCCAGAATACGCCGCCCAGCGGCATTCTGTGCTGAACAAACAGGGTGTCACTCTCAAGCGCAGTGAAGATACGGCGCGCGCGCAGCAAGAGGCGGAAGAGAAGAAGCGTCAGGACCAGTCGCTGGCCGAGCAGAAGCGCCATGCGCAGGAGCAGGCGGCCAAAGATAAACGGCTGCAGGATAGCTATGCGAGCGAGCAGGACATTATCAAAATCCGCGACCGCCAGTTGGCGGGCCTGGAAGAAGAGATCAAGAACAGCCTCACCAATCAGGAAAAACTCAAGGCCAGGCTCGTTGAGCTTAATGCCAGGGCAAGCACCTTGCAAGGCGCGAATAAGCCTGTCCCGGCCAAACTGCAAGACGACATCAAGACGACGCAGGCTCAGGAAACTCAATATAATGCCCTGATTCAGACCAAGCTCAAGGAACAGGATCTAGTCCGTAAGACGGCGGAAGAAGACCTGCAACAGTACAAAGAGATGCAGGCGAGAACTCAGGCCGCAGCGCCTTAAGTTTTTTCTCCGAACTTACAGCACCAAGCTTGGCTGTAAGTGACGCAGCGCAACCCGATGGGCATGACAGTCAGGGTCTAAACCTTCCACCAAGTCCCAAAATGCCGCTGAATGATTGAGGTGGCGCAGGTGGCAGAGTTCGTGCGCCAGCACATAATCCACCAGCGCCGCCGGCGCGAGCATGAGGCGCCAGTTGAGGCTGATCGTGCCGCGCGCAGAACAGCTCCCCCAGCAGGTCTTTTGGCCGCGTATGGTGATCCTCTTGGGCCACAGGCCGGTCTTTTCAGCGAGTAGCGCCAGCCGCCCCGCCATGTAAGTCTGCGCCTCATTCCGGTACCAGATATCAAGCAAACGCACGATGCTCGCGCGCTCATGACATGGGCTGTGTACATGCAGCGCCTCATCGTGGCGGTCGGCGCGGCCATGTGCGGCGTGATGCAGACGCAGCGTGAGTTCGGTATCGAGCAGGGGGAGGCGGGAGGCCTCCTCCAGGGGGCGGCGCTGGGCAAGTTGAGCGCGCACCAGCGCAAGCCGCATCGCCACCCACGGTGCATGGCTATGCACAAACTCCCGCGTCTCGCGCAGGCTGGCGCGCAACGGTATCCGCAGGATGACTTCCGCATCGTCACTGACGTGAAGACTCAGACGGCGGCGACGGGGGATGCGATGGAGGGTGTAGGGGATGTCCTCACCCATGACTGTCAACTGATCTTTGGCAAAGAATTTGCCAAGTGTATTAGATATTTTGAGATTTGCCACTTTCAATCTCGGTGGCGGCGACATTGCCTTCGGGAGTGAATCTCAGCCGAATCTTCCCCCAGCAGGGCACACGCCCGGCCTCGCAGCCGGAGCCTTCCATCACTACTTCATCAAAGCTCACCGCACACAGCGCCTCATCGGGCTTATTCTCTATTACGCTGACCTTGAGGCTGTTGGGGTCGGGCCAGCCGTTCTGGGTGCACAACTCGGCTAGCCTTGGAGTCGCGGCGAAGAAGTCTAATAAGGATTTTTGATCCATACCGCCCTTAAGATTTGATCAACGTGCCGACGCCCTGGTCGGTAAAGATCTCCAGCAGCACGGCGTGTTCGACGCGCCCATCAAGAATATGCGCCGCGCCTACGCCACCCGCTACCGCGTCCAGCGCGCAGCGGATCTTGGGTAACATGCCGCCGTAGATCGTGCCGTCGGCGATCAGCGCCTGCACATCGGAGCTGCTAAGCCGCGGCAGCAGATGGCCTTGCTTGTCGAGCACACCCGGCGTGTTGGTCAGCAACATCAGTTTTTCGGCGTGCAGGGCCTCGGCCAGCTTGCCCGCCACCAGATCGGCGTTGATGTTGTAGGATTGACCGTCCTCGCCCACACCCACCGGCGCAATCACCGGAATAAAATCGCCGCCAGTCAGCATGTGGATCACGGAGGTATCGAGGCTCGCGACCTCGCCGACGTGGCCGATGTCTATGATCTCCGGCTCTTCCAGCTCGGCCGTCTTGCGCGTCAAAATGAGCTTGCGGGCGCGGATCAGGTCGCCGTCCTTGCCGGACAGGCCCACCGCCGAGCCGCCCTGGCGATTGATGAGATTCACGATCTCCTTGTTCACCAGCCCGCCCAGCACCATCTCCACCACGTCCATGGTCTCGCTGTCGGTGACGCGCAGGCCGTCCACAAACCGGCTTTGCTTGCCGATCTGGTCCAGTACTTTCCCGATCTGCGGCCCGCCGCCGTGCACGATCACCGGGTTGATGCCAACCAGCTTCATCAGCACCACATCGCGCGCAAAACCGTTCTTCAGGGCCTCGTCCACCATGGCGTTGCCGCCGTACTTGATGACCAGGGTCTTGCCTTTGAAGCGCTGGATATAGGGCAGCGCCTCGGTCAAGACATGGGCGATGTTACTGGCGCTGCTGGCATTGAGGCTCATGGCGAGTTTCAAAACGGCAAGGTGAGAGTGGGGTCCAAGCTCAATATTAAATCACGAAATTGCTTTTGAATGCGACCCATGGCCTCTTTGTTTTCCGCCTCGAAGCGAATCACCACCGTGGGGGTAGTGTTGGAGGGACGTGCCAGGCCCCAGCCGTCCGCAAAGTCGGCGCGTACACCGTCTATGGTGGTGAGTTTGGCGCCCGGAAAGTGCGCGCTCTTTTGCAGGCGCTCCATCAGCTTGAAATGCTCGCCTTCCATCATCTCCAGTTTCAACTCCGGCGTGTTCACCGTCTCGGGCAGTTCCGCAAACACCGCGCTTGGCGCGCGCGCATCGTGAGATAAAATCTCCAGCAAGCGCGCGGCGGTATACAAGCCGTCGTCAAAGCCGTACCAGCGCTCTTTGAAGAAGATATGGCCGCTCATCTCGCCTGCCAGCAGTGCGCCGGTCTCCCTCATCTTGGCCTTGATGAGCGAATGGCCGGTCTTCCACATCAACGGTTCACCGCCGTGCTGTGCAATCACCGTGGCGAGGTTGCGCGTGCACTTCACGTCATAGATGACGGTCGCGCCGGGGTTGCGCGACAGCACATCCTTCGCGTACAGCATCATTTGCCGGTCCGGCCAGATGATGACACCCTCGGCGGTGACTACGCCCAAACGATCCCCATCGCCGTCGAAGGCAAGCCCCAGATCGGCGCGCTGCGCCTTGACCGCCCGGATCAGATCCTCCAGATTTTCCGGTTGACTGGGATCGGGGTGGTGATTGGGAAAATGCCCGTCCACTTCGCAAAACAGTTCGCTCACCTCACAGCCCAGCTCGCGCAGCACGCGCGGCGCGAGCATGCCCGGCACGCCGTTGCCGCAATCTACCACTATTTTTAAGGGACGCGCGAGGCGCACATCAGAGGTCACGCGCGCGATGTAATCCGGCACCACGTCCACCGTCTTCCACTCGCCCGCGCCGCTGGAGAGGTTCCCCTCGACAATACGAGTGCGCAGCGCGCTGATGGTCTCGCCGGAGAGCGTCTCGCCTCCCAGCATGATCTTGATGCCGTTATAGTCCGGCGGATTGTGACTGCCGGTGATCGCCACGCCGGAGCCGGTTTTGAGATGGTGCGTGGCGAAATACAACACCGGTGTCGGCACCATGCCGATATCTATCACGTTGACACCCGCGGCGCGGAGGCCGTCGCTCAGCGCCTTCGCAAACTCCGGACCCGATACACGCCCGTCGCGCCCCACCACCACGGTGCTTTGCTTCCGCGCGATGGCCTCGCTGCCGATGGCGCGGCCAATCTCACGCACAATGTCAGCGGTCAGTGTTTTTCCGACGATACCGCGGATGTCGTAGGCTTTGAAAATGGTTGCTGGGATTTCCATAGTCGTCATTTTTCAATAAGTTCCAAGCAGCAAGTAATAAGTGGCAAGTCAAACAAGCACACACAACCATCCCTTGCTACTTACAACTTGTAACTTGTCACTGTCGTCCAGAATGCCCGAATCCGCCGGCGCCGCGGCGGGTCTCGTCGAATTCCTCGACCACCTCGAAGTCGGCGCGCACCACGGGCACGATGACCAACTGAGCGATGCGTTCGCCCACGTTGATGGTGAATGGTTCGTGGCCGCGATTCCAGCAGGATACCAATAACTGCCCTTGATAATCGGAGTCTATCAGGCCCACCAGATTGCCGAGCACGATACCATGTTTATGACCGAGGCCGGAGCGCGGCAATAATACGGCGGCAAGCGAGGTGTCGGCGATATGAATCGCCATGCCGGTCGGGATGAGATGGGTCTCGCCCGGCTTGATGACCAATGGATCCTCCAGACAGGCGCGCAGATCTATACCGGCCGATCCTTCTGTCGCATAGTGCGGTAAGGGAAATTCGCTGCCGATGCGCTTATCGAGAATCTTAAGCTGAATTTTTTGCATGTGGGAACCTCTAAAAATAGTGGATTTTGTCTTTAGGCAAGGCGGAATTCTTCGAGAAAGCGGAGTGTACACGTCAGTACATGAGCATTTCGAGTAGAATTCCAACGCAGCATAAAGACAAAAGACGCATTTTTATAGGCGCCCATGATACCTCTCGGCGATAATAGCGATGAGTTCACGCGCCAACCGCTCCTTGGGCGCGCGCGTCAGCAGTTTGCCGCCGCCTTCCCAAAACAACCTTAATTCATTTTCGTCGCTGTCGAAACCGAGGCCGGGTTGATTCACCCAGTTCGCGGCGATCATATCGAGTTTTTTCGCGGCGCGCTTGGCTTGCGCATTCAGTTCAAGATTCTCAGTCTCGGCGGCGAAACCCACAGTGAAGGGCGCGTGTAATAATGCCGCGACATCTTCCAGGATATCTGGATTACGTACCAGAGAAAGCGCGAATTTATCTCGTGACTTTTTCATTTTTTGCGTAACGCTCTCGGCAGGATGGAAATCGGCAACCGCCGCGGCGGCAATGAAGATGTCGCTGTGCAGTGCGCGCGTAAGCACCGCCTCGTGCATCTCTTGGGCGCTGACCACATCAATACGCTCCATGCGCTCCGGTGCGGGCAATGCCGTCGGCCCGCTGATGAGCGTGACCCGTGCTCCCGCCTCGCAGGCGGCGGTCGCCAGCGCATAACCCATCTTGCCGGAACTGCGGTTGCTGATATAACGCACCGGATCTATCGCCTCGCGGGTGGGGCCGGCGCTCACCAATATCCGTGCGCCGCTGAGGCTGCTAGTGGTAAAGATCCCCGCCGTCAATTCGGTAATCCGTGCTGGCTCCAACATCCTGCCGGGTCCGACTTCGCCGCAGGCCTGCGCGCCCTCCGCGGGGCCGAATAGACGCACGCCGCGCTCTTCCAGAATCTTTTTATTGGTCTGGGTGGCGGGGTTAAGCCACATCTGCTGATTCATGGCGGGCGCCAGCGCGAGCGGCGCGGCCGTCGCAAGGCACAGGGTGCTCAGCAAATCATCGGCTAAACCGTGGGCGAGCTTGGCCATGAAATCGGCGCTGGCGGGGGCGATCAACACCACGTCCGCCCAGCGCGCCACCGTGATGTGCCCCATGCCGGCCTCGCTGGCCGGATCGAGCAAATGCTGTTGTACGGGGTGACCCGATAAGGCTTGCAGGGTGAGGGGGGTGATGAATTCGCCGGCCGCCTGCGTCATGACCACACGCACCTCCGCTCCCGCGCTGCGCAGGTGACGCACCAGTTCGGCGCTCTTATACGCAGCGATCCCTCCCGTAACGCCTAACAGGATGCGCTTGTTTGTTAGAGATGACATGGAGAGATTGTAACGCAGCGCGGCGCATAGCGACTACTAAGGATTAGGGGCTGGGGGCTAGGGGTTTACCCTCTCACCTCTTACGAGCCAGTGAGGCGTTAGGCGTTAGGTGTGAGGAGTCACCCCCCACACCCCCCCAGCCCCCTAGGACAGTTAGTTATGCTTGCTGAGCCCTTTGTCGCTTATAGAGACTACGGACGGGATTGTATAATCCTGGGCGAAACACTGCTCGATCTCGGACGGCGGCAGCGGCATGCTGAAATAATAGCCCTGCATTTCGGTGCACCTCAGCGAGCGCAGGAACTCTAATTGCCTCAGGGTCTCAACACCCTCGGCGATGACTTGTAATTTCAAACTGTGCGCCATGGCGACGATCGCCGTGGTGATGGCCATATCGTCCGCATCGTCGGGGATCCCCTGGACAAAGGACTGGTCAATCTTCAGCTTCGTGACAGGAAAGCGCTTTAGATAACTGAGCGACGAATAGCCCATCCCGAAATCATCTATGACAAGGTGGATGCCGGTATTTTCTAATTCATGCAGGATATCGGAGGTTTCTGCCCCCTGCATCATGCTTTCCGTTAGCTCCAGCTCCAGGTAGCTAGGGTCGAGGCCTGATTCGCTTAGCGTCTGATTGATGGTGCTGAGTAGTTGCTGCTGACGGAACTGCCGCGCGGAGAGATTGACCGCCATGCGGATGGGGGGGAAGCCGGCGGCCTGCCAGGCCATGTTCTGCTCGCAGGCGGCACGCAGCACCCACGCACCGATCGGGATGATCAAACCGGTTTCCTCCGCCACCGTGATGAATTCGCTCGGCGATACCAGGCCGAGATCGGGACTTTGCCAACGCAACAGCGCCTCCACGGCGATGATCTTTCCCGTGAGGAGATCAATCTGCGGCTGATAGCACAGAAACAGTTCTTCACGATCGAGGGCGTGGCAGAGCCTGTTTTCCAGATCCAGGCGGTACGAGGCCTTGTCGTTCATCTTGGGGGAATAGAGCTGATAGCCGCCCCCCTGCTCCTTGGCGCGATACATGGCGAGATCGGCGTTTTTCAACAGGATTTCAGGCTGTTCACCATCGTTAGGGAAGATACTCACGCCGATGCTGGTGGTGATGTTGAGGTTATAGCCCGCGATTTCGAAGGACTCGAAAAGAGAGCTGTTGATCTTCTGCGCCACCCTGGCCACGTCGGTCGGATCCGCGACATCGCCGAGTATCAATGCAAATTCATCCCCGCCCAGTCGCGCCACCGTATCGCTTTCGCGCACATGAGTGGAGAGACGATCCGCCATCGCCGTCAGCAATAGGTCGCCGACGGCGTGCCCCAGGGTGTCGTTAACGCGCTTGAAGCGATCCAGATCCATGAACAATACAGCCACCATGCGGTTATGGCGCGGCGCGTGCACCAGCGCCTGGGTCAGGCGGTCCATAAACAGCAGCCGGTTGGGCAGGTTGGTGAGTACGTCGTGGGTCGCCATATGATGCAGACGTTCTTCCGCGCGCTTGCGCTCGATGGCGTAGCGGAGCGAATGGACCAGCAAGCGGGTGTCCCCCTGGCCCTTGATCAAATAATCCTGCGCCCCGCACTGCACGGCCTGCAGCGCAGGCTCCTCATCGTGCAAGCCGCTCAGCACCACAATCGGCATGTGCGGAACCGCCGTCTGCACTTGGGTCAGGGTGTCGAGCCCGTGGGAGTCCGGTAGGGTCAGATCCAGTAACACCGCGTCGAAGTGCTGTTCGCCGAGCCGTTTAAGCGCCTCGGCTAACAAGTCAACATGGGTAAGGGCGAAGTTGCCGGTGCGCGCCTCAGCCAGCATCTCGAGCACCAGTCTGGCATCCCCCGGATTATCTTCCACCAGCAAAATATGTATCGGCGTGCTTATGCTTGGCTCATGCATTTTTACTTATAGCCTCTTTATCCGGCAGGGTGAAGTAAAAGGTGCTACCTGCCCCCGCCTTTGATTCCACCCAGATCCTTCCACCAAGACTTTCCGCGATCTTCTTGCAAATTGCAAGACCTATCCCTATGCCGGTGTGCTTGGCCTGACCGGGCAGCCTGTGGAACAGCATGAATATCTGGCTGGAATACTGCGGGTCTATGCCGATACCGTTATCGCGCACCGAAAACTGCCAGGCGCCGTCCTTGTGCTCGGCGCGGGCGTGGATCTTCAGGGGTCTGTCGGCGCGGAATTTAATGGCGTTGCTGATTAAATTCTGGAACAGTTGCACCAGTTGGGTTTGGTTGGCGTAGACCGTCGGCAGCGGGTCACAGCTCACCGTCGCGTTGCTTTCCTGGATGGCGATATGCAGGTTGCTTGCCACCTCATTGAAAATTTGGTTGCAATCCACCAACGCCAGGCCCCCTTGCGCTAACCCGGCCTGCGAATAGGCCAATAATCCGTCTATCATGTGCTGCATGCGCAGCGTGCCGTCCATCACATACTTGATGAACTCATCGGCGTCGGGGTCGAGCCTGCCCTGGTAGCGCCGCGCCAGTAATTGGATGTAACTCGCCACCATGCGCAGCGGCTCCTGCAGGTCATGGGCGGCGACTTGGGCCAATTCACTCAGCCTGTCGTTGGAAGTCATCAACTCCACGGTGCGCTCTCTCACCCTATGCTCCAGCTCCTCGGTGAGCGTGCGCTGGCGCTCTATGGCGCGTTTCTGATCCTCGATGTCGGTCGCGCTCCCCAGCCATTTGATAATGCTGCCGTCTTGATCCCGGAACGGCGTTGCTTGCACTCGATGCCAGCGATAGGCGCCGTCGCTCGGCCTCTTAAAGCGGTACCAAGCCTCGTAGGCATCGCCTCTTTGTATCACCTTGGTCCAGCGTTGCAGGCAGGTCTCCACATCATCCGGGTGCAGCACCGCCTGCCAGCTTTTACCCTGACTCTGTTCACGCGTCAGGGTGGGGTGGTTGTACCAATAGTGGTTATAGTAATCCAGCGTGCCGTCAGGCAGAGCGGTCCATACGATCTGGGGAACAGTGGCGACAGGCTTGCCGGGAGGCGGCTCACCGCGCGGTTTCTCTTCCCTTTGATCTAAAGGGCGTTTCTCAAGATTGACAACGGTTTTGTGCGTGCTCGGTGGGGGGGGTTCACCTTTACCGCCGGTTTGCCCCACTTCATCCATACCCCGGCGTAGCTCAAGCTGACTCACGATCCGCCGGCCCAAGGCATGCAGGGCCTCTCGCTGGTCCATATTGAGCCCGCCAAGGACATGATCCACACGCACAACGTCCCTAACGTATCTCCCTTGGGCGTAGCCCACGGAACGCCCGTGTAAAAGCGGATGTTGGGTTCGGAACTTACGAAGGGGTTGGCGGCGTAGCGTTCGTCGAGGAGCGTATCGGGGATGACAAAAATATCGGAGTGCGGCCCAGAATGGGCGCAAAACGACACATCGCGCGGGACTATCGGGGTAACAGGACCGGGTCTGGATTTAGACCGCTGGCGACGGGTATCAACGAGGGTGATAAAGGAGATCGGCGTCCTACAAATGTGCGAGGCAAGCCGGAGGAAATCTTCAATGACCTCCTCAGGGGCGGTATCCAGAATGTTGAAACGGCGCAAGGCATCCAGTTGTTCCGCTTCGTGATTAGGTAACTGCGCTTTCATTTTAATACTCTTTGGTGGCAGTGCTCCCCGTAGTCCCGCATAATTTCTGCTTCAGCACGGCCCCTCACAAGGGTAAAGTATACCAGTATTTTGACACCCCTTGAGAGGGAGTTGAGATACCATGTGTCATTTAAATGACGTACTTACTTAATTTCAGTAGCAATTTTCATTCTATTTATAAAAAA
>JAYUCX010000001.1:0-2391 GCA_043740145.1 Gammaproteobacteria bacterium | reverse complement strand
CGGCGGAGGCCGCCTTCGTTGCGGCGGCCGAGGCCATGTTTGCAATCATGACGGATATCACGACGGTGAGCGACGTTATACGCATCCAGGTCGGTTTCGAGGAGTCCGATTTGGAGCTGGCGTTGGTCACTTGGCTAAACAACCTGCTCACCGAGGCGCGCATGGAGGGACTGATCTTCAGCCGCTTCGCCCTGCAAAGAAACGAAACAAATTGGCGTGGTGAGGCGTGGGGCGAGCCGTGGCGTGCAGAGATGGAGAGAGGAGTAGAGGTCAAGGGCGCGACGCTGACGATGCTTTCTGTGAAGCAGGTCGAGGCGGGCTGGGAGGCGCGTTGCGTGGTGGACGTGTGAGGCGAGTGAGGGGTGAGGAGTGAGGAACTTATGGACATGAGCCGGTTGAGTAAAATTGATGACTACTGTTGGAGTGTGCCATCCGTTCCCGGTGAGCAACGCTCCCCGGTGCGGCTCTATGGCAGCGAGCCGCTGCTCGCCAGCATGGACGACAAGGTGCTCGAGCAGATTACCAATGTGGCGAAGCTGCCGGGTCTGGTCGGCGCCGCCATGACCATGCCGGATGCGCACTGGGGTTATGGGTTTCCCATCGGTGGGGTCGCCGCGTTTGATCCCGAACAAGGCGGCATCATTTCTGCAGGCGGTGTGGGATTTGATATCTCTTGCGGCATCCGCTGTCTGCGCACCAACCTTACCCTCACAGACATCACGCCGCAGTTGGAGAGCCTGGCCGATGCCTTGTTTTACACCATCCCCGCGGGGGTGGGTGAGGAGGGGCAACTCAAATTCGCACCGGCGCAGATCGATGAAGTGCTGATGGGTGGCGCAGAGTGGGCGGTGCGGCAAGGCTATGGTGTGCCGGAAGATCTGGAGTACATCGAGGAACGCGGCCGTGTGACGGGCGCGGTGCCGGAAAATGTCTCGGATCACGCCAAGAAACGCCAGCGCGGCGAGATGGGCACCCTGGGTTCCGGTAATCACTATCTCGAAGTGCAGGTCGTGGATCACATTTACGATCAGCAGGCGGCGCAGGTCTTTGGACTCAGCGAAGGTCAGATCGTGGTTTCCATACACTGCGGTTCGCGCGGCTTGGGTCATCAGATCGGCACGGAGTATCTGGTGACGCTTGCTAAGGCTGCGAGCCGGCTGGGCATTACTCTGCCGGATCGAGAATTGGCGTGCGCTCCGATTCAATCGCCGGAAGGTCAAGAATATATTGGCGCAATGAACGCCGCCATCAACTGTGCGCTCGCCAACCGACAGATACTCGCCCATCTCACTCGTGAAGTATTCGACAGGGTGATTCCGAATGCGACACTCGAAACCCTGTTCGATGTTTCGCACAACACCTGCAAAGTAGAGAAGCATAAGGTGGACGGCAAGACACGGCTGCTCTATGTTCATCGCAAAGGCGCGACCCGTGCCTTTGGGCCGAATCACCCGGCGCTGCCGGAGCGTTACCGCGCGATCGGTCAGCCGGTAATCATCGGCGGCAGCATGGGTACCGGTTCCTATGTGCTGGCAGGCACTGCGGAAAGTGAAAACCAGGCCTATTCCTCGGCCAGTCACGGCGCGGGGCGCGCCATGAGCCGTCACCAGGCGCTGCGCCACTGGCGCGGCCGGCAACTGATAGACGAATTGGCCGAACGCGGCATTCTGATCCGCACCCGCTCCATGCGCGGTGCAGCCGAGGAAGCTCCGGGCGCTTACAAAGACGTGGACCTGGTCGCTGAGGCGACGGAAAAGGCAGGACTCGCCAGGCGTGTCGCCTTTCTGCGCCCCAAGGCTTGCGTTAAGGGATAACTATGATACTGGCAACAAAAAACTGCCTGCACCTCGCCACCAAGCTTGCCGAGTACATGCGCACCGGCCTGCTCGGTTACGAAGTAAAAAGGTTTGCCGATGGGGAGTATTATTACCGTCTGCGATATCTCAGGAAACCTAAATCGGTAATACTGCTCGGCAACATTACTCCTGATCTCGCTTCGATCTTTGAACTACTTGCGCTCGCCGAGGCGTTAGCAGACAGCCGTATTGGAATCCAAACACTGTGCGTGCCTTATCTTGGCTATAGCCGTCAGGATCGGCAGAGCGAGAAGGGGGAGGCGGTGATGGCGCACCTGGTCGCCGAGATGCTCAACCGCATCCCCGCGAAGAAAAGGGTGTTTGTGGATCTGCACAGCGATACTGTACGTGCCATGCTGTCCCCGCATACGGAAGTGTTTTGCCTGCCGTTGATAGTGCAGCAGCCGCTTGCTCGGGGCATTGACGTTGTCGTCGCGCCGGATAAAGGCGCGCAGGCGCGGGCCAAGCGTATCGCAGGCGATGTGCCCGTCATCACCATGCTTAAGCGGCGTCCCAAACACAATATCGTTGAGCG